>NZ_PIZH01000387.1 GCF_002835825.1 Methanoregula sp.
CATTTACCCTGATAAGATAAGAGGGTGTTTTTCCATGAAGACTATCAACATCGCACTCAGTCTGCTCGTCCTGCTTCTCATTGCGGCTCCCGTAGCTGCGGGACCATCAATCAGTTCCATCAGTCCAACGTACGGCTACACCGGAACCCCGACAACGGTTACGATTTCGGGAACGGAACTCGACGTTTCCTCGGTGGGTGTCAAGCTGATGAAAGGCTCAACAAATATCAGCGATATCCCGATAGTATCGAACACCGCGTCAACCATTGTCTGTACATTTCCATCGGATTTGGCAGTTGGTACCTGGAGTCTTATCGTATGGAACAAAACAGATAGCAGCGAGTCAAACAAGCTTGTAGACATATTCATCGAGCGTGAGGCAATTTCCTTGTCATCGGTATCTCCCGCGAGCGGCCGGACCAACAACGTCAGCACAAAAATTTCCATTGTCGGGGAGGGGCTTTCCCATATTTCCGGTGTATTTATCTATAACTCGGCTTACTCAAATTCCTCAGCCAAGACACCAACCTACGTTTCGGCAACCCGGGTTAACGCTACATTAGACCTGACCGGAAAAAGCCTGGATACGTACCAGGTGTGTGTCGTGGATAATTATAACACACAGAAGTGCGGGCTCTCCTTCAAGGTTACGTCAGATGCTGTCGGGAGCATTGAGGTCGCCTCATCACCCTCTGGTGCTACCTTCTATCTTGATGGGGAAAGTAAGGGAACAACGCCGATAACAATCAATGATCTTGAAGCCGGGGTCTATAAGATCATGGTGAAAAAAGATGGCTATATTGACTGGAACAGGGCCGTGACGATCAAGGATGGCACTACCGCGTCGTATACGGCAAATCTCGAAGTTAAAACCACCGCGACCACCGCGACACCCGCCTCCACGCCAACCACGATACCAACATCCATCAAAGTGACACGAAAGCAGACGACTGCGACCGCAACTCCCTGGCCGAGTGACACCCCAACGCCCGCATCCCCGGTGGATGCCCTTGTCATTGTCGGCGGCATCGGCCTTGCGCTGGTTGCCCTGCGCAGGAAGTAAAGAACCCTGTCCATCCTTTTTTTCGCGAAGCCTTTGGGTAATCGTGTGGCAGGCCCTGCTCCGCTCTTGGTGCCCGGACCTGCTCTGTCCGTTACCAGTTCCGGGCAGCCGGGTTCGTTTCGGAGCTGCGATGCGGGTCCGTCATCGGATCTCCCTCCGGATCCGGGCATGGCAGAAACCCTTATGTTCCGGCATTGCCATCGGTCAGGTTATGAGAATGTTCGTGCCTGTGGCACTGGCCGTCGTCATCATTGCCGGGACGATTGCGGGCATCCTGATCCTTGGCGTTCTATCCGGGCCCCTCATGGTGAACGATCCTTCGAAGGGTGTGCTCCCCACACCGTCAGGAGAGCCGGCCGGTCAATCGTTCATTCCCCTGCCTGCCCCTTCCACGATCGGAACGGTTTCGGTCGAGAAGGCTATCGCAGGCCGCCGTTCGGTGCGGGAGTTTTACGGGCCATTTCCCGGCATCGCCGATATCGCGCAGATGCTCTGGGCCATGCAGGGCGTCACGGGCGAGAGCGGCTACCGGGCAGTACCGTCAGCAGGGGCGCTGTACCCGCTGGAGATCTCTGTTGCCTGCCGCGATCTGCCCGGTCTTTCCGCTGGCGTCTACCACTACCTTCCCGGCTCCCATGCACTTGAGAGGATCGTATCAGGGGATGTGCGGGAAAACCTGCATTCACGCGCCCTGCGGCAGGACGCGTTACGGAATGCGCCGGTCGTCTTTATCATTGCTGCGGATTACAACCGGACAACGCAGAAGTACGGGAGTCGCGGAATACGGTACGTGGACATGGAGGCCGGCCATGCCGCACAGAACCTGTATCTTCAGGCTTACGCCCTTGGGTATGGGACCGTGGCAATCGGGGCCTTTGATGACGACGGCGTGCGCTC
>NZ_PIZH01000388.1 GCF_002835825.1 Methanoregula sp.
AACCGGAGGGGCCGGGAACAGGCCCCGAACATTCCCGTCGCCGTCTCGGGGCGGAGGTAGCCGACCCGCTGGGAACCAAGGCCGATGGAAGTCCTGAACATCAGGTTGAACCCGAAGACCTCGACCTTGCCGAGCACTTCCTCGCAGGCAAGGCACTTGCAGGTGGCGAGAGCAGCGGCAAGTTCCTCGTTCTTCATCGTGGAGGCGTTCTGGATCCCGCCGCCTTCTGCAACATGGTCAGCCCGTAAGAATTCCTTGCAGTGGGGGCACTGGCACATCTTGTCGGCAAACCCGGCAACGTGGCCGGAGGCGATGAAGACCGCCTCCTGGGCAATCGTCGGGCACTCGATCTCGTAGTACCCCTCGCGGATCACGTAAAAGTCCCGCCAGATATTCTCGATGCGCCGTTTCATCATTGCGCCGAGCGGGCCGTAGTCGATAAAACCTGCCACGGCACCGTAACACTCGGAGGTCGGCCAGATGAAACCCCGGCGTTTGGCAAGTTCCATCACGTTCTCAAAAACATCGCTCATAAGGATCACGAAGCTTAATAATCTCCCATAGTGTTGACCGGGCGGCGACAAAAAGACTCTGATACTCTTGTACGGATGGATAGTATACCGCCATCCATAGGACTGAAAGGAGAAAATTCTGCTCGGATCCGGGAAAATGTGGCACAAACAGCACAACTGCACCAGATCAAACCGAGTCCGATTTATACGTCTTTTGGTCAAACGGGCCGTAAAGATAGCATTAAATAGTTGACGAAGTATTGTATATCCTAATCCCAATACGGGGTATGCAATGACCGAAGACAAACGAAAGGCACACCTGTTAAAACTCTTCAGTTCCATGTCGGGTAAGACCAAGATTGTCGAGCCCATGAAGAATATCCATGGCACGCTGAGGGACAGCGATGCGATCGAACGCGAAGTCGCCCTCGTAATGAGGGAGATCATCGAACAGGGGATCTTCAAGACCTCCTTAAAGCCGATCCAGCTCGCAAAGCTTGTCACATCGTTCTACGCAGGCAAGAACGACACCGAGATCGCCCGCGAACTCGGCGACGAGAAGCTCAGCAAGACGGTTGCCCGGGCACGGGTCCGGTTGAAGCTCTTCCGCGACCTCGATTTCCGAATGCCCTTTGACAAGGAGCGGATGGAGGAGTTGATCGAGTCCGGTAAGACCATGAAGGAGGTCTCCGAGGAACTCGGCGTCAGCCCCTCGACTCTCCGCGAGTACCGGCACGTGATCGAGGAGCAGGAAGACCCGACCATCGATCCCTACATCGACCGGATCCGCGATGTCATGGAAGACCGCGACCTCTCCGAGCAGATGACACGGAGCGCCACTGCTGATAGCCTTGGCGAGGCCATCGATATTACCGAAGCCGAACTGATTGATGTAACGTAAAGGCCGGAATACCGGCAAAAAATCCCTTTTTAGTGACGGCTCACACGCACTATCTCCTTTTTGGGGTAAGGTTCATTCGTGAGGAGTCCGATCTGCATATATGCAAATTACCTGGCTTGGCCATTCCTGCGTCCTCCTCACCGGTTCAAAAAAAGTCCTCATCGATCCGTTTATCGAGGGGGGCAGCGTTGCCGGCACGAGTCCTGACATCGTGGCCGTCACCCACGGGCATGACGACCACATGGGGGAGGCGGTGGCGATTAAGAAAAAGACGGTGGCAATCACGGAGATTGCCAAGTACCTGAAGGGGAAGGGGATCCCGGTCGAGGGCATGAACATCGGCGGCACCCAGGTTGTCGACGGGGTCTCGTTCACCATGACCCCTGCACTCCATTCGACCTTTATCGCGGAGGCCGGCGAGGGGTTCTCCTGGGGTGCACCGCCGCGTTTGTTGTTCGGCCTGGTTGGGGCGATAGACTATCCCGCCGGGCCACGCGGTGTCTTCTCCTGTCTCAGGCCGGT
>NZ_PIZH01000389.1 GCF_002835825.1 Methanoregula sp.
GATGTACCGTTCGATCATCTGGTCTGCAAGCGTTTTTCCGGTCTTCCATGCGGCCGGTGTCGGGACGGATGCCGGGTCGATGGAGTACGCGTTCCTGCCGGTCGGGAGGAGGTGGGCATTGCCCCGCGTTGGATCGCCGGAAGGGCCGGGCGGGATATACCCGCCGTCAAGGGCCCGGACCATGTTTGCGATCTCGTCCGTCGTCTGGTTGAGCCTGCCTGCAAGATCATCGCAGATGAACGCCGTACATGCCTCAAGGGCTGCGACACGGACCCCGTACCTGTCCCGTATCTCCGCGAGTGCCGCATTCCGGTCATACCCTGACCGAGCCATCACGCTGACGAGGCGCCGGCTTTCCTCATCGATCAGGTCAACGAGCGCACCGTTCGGTCTGCCATACGATTCATTGAACCCGGACGGGCAGTCCTGCAGTTCGCGGAGGGACAGGGACATCGCAGCGGCAGTGCTCTCCCGCAGGGACGGAACCTTCCCGTTCTCAAGCCGCGGAAGTGCATAGATCATCTCTTCGAACCGCTCGCCCGGGGGCGGGGAGCCGAAGATGTGGAGCCCGTCCTTGATGATGGAATCCCGGATCCCGCAGAGATAGTCGTACAGCCGCTCCGCGTTCCGTGCGACCTCTTCGATACCGGTATCGGCCGGGAGGCCGAGGTCATTTGTCAGGTTCCGGGCAATAACGATCTCATGAATTTCACCGGCCAAGCCGGCTGCTTTCTGCACTTCCCCGCCGCGTTTTGCACGGAAGTACTCCTGCAGGATACTGTCCAGCTGTGCAAGGTCGCCGTACCCCCCGGCCCGCATCATCGCGGGAGGCAGGTGGCCGAGCACCGCCGCCCAGCTCCTCCGCTTGACCTCGATCATCTCCCCGGGATCATTGATGATATAGGGTGAGACGTGGGGCATGTCCTCGAATACGAGGTCGGGATAGCACTCCTCAGAGAGGGCATTCCCCTTGCCGGGGAGCCATTCCAGCGTGCCATGCGTCCCCATATGGATGACTACATGGGCACCAAGCACGTGTCTCATCCACCGGTAGTAGGCAAGGTAGTGGTGCGGCATCACAAGGTCGGTGGAATGGATCAGGCTTTCGACCTGCTCGAACAGGCCCCGGGGCGGCTGGATCCCGATGAAGATGTTCCCGTTGAGGAGCCCGGGCATGCAGAGTTCCCCTGCTGTCTCAAACAGCGTACCGGGTGCCTCTCCCCAGTCGGCAGAGATCTTGGCCCGGTTCTTTTCCGGCAGGTTCTCAAACCACTGCCGGTACTGCACGGCGCTGACCGTTCCTGCCGCACGCTCCTTCATCTGGTCCTCGGAGATATACTGCGTGTCGTTCGTCAGCCCGTCAATCATCTCCTGTATGAGATCGTTTCCGGTCTCCGGGATGTGATCCACCCGGTATCCCTCCTCATTCAGCCGGCGCAGGATATCGATGACACTTTGGGGCGTGTCGAGGCCCCCGGCATCCCCGAGCGCCTCCGTCCCGCCGGTGTACTGGTACAGCAGGATCGCCACCTTCCGGTCCCGGGCCGGCGTCCGCTTCAGTTCCGCCCAGCGTCGGGCCATCTGTGCGATCCGCCCGGGACGTCCCGGGATGGGCAGCGCCATGTTCTTCCTGCCTTCATACTCTCCGGTTGCGGCAAGGGGGATCGCAATGATCTGCCCGTCGAACTCCGGCCAGATAACTCCGGACGAGATCTCCATCGCAGAGAGCCCCTGTTCATCGTTCCACCAGTCCTCGTACGAACGGTACATAGTGATGGTCTGGAGCAGGGGGACATTCAGGTCATTGAAAAAATTGTAAACCGGCCCTGTTTTAGTGCCGTCGTTGGGATCGGAGAGCGAGATCTGGGAGAACGACATCGTGACAATGAGGACGTCGATAACCGGGCGACCGTCGCGAATCAGGTGCTCTGCAA
>NZ_PIZH01000390.1 GCF_002835825.1 Methanoregula sp.
GTACTATGTCATGCTCGTGCAACCCGGGCTGCAGGGTTGAAGCAGTATTGAGCGTGGACGAGCGCGGACAGATGGTGCTCCCAAAAGACGTGCGGGAGAAAGCCGGCATCAGGACAGGAGACAAGCTTGCACTGATCAGCTGGGAAAGGGATGGCAGCATCTGCTGCCTTGCGTTGATGAAAGCGGACAACCTGAGCGGTATGGTAAAAGATGTTCTCGGGCCGCTGATGGATTTCCAGGACCGTGGGTAAGGTGAGTGTTATGGAGATGAATAAAAGTACCGGTTCCTGCTGCACCTGCTCGACAGGAACAAATGCGGATCCCTGCGTCTGCCCTGGCGGCAAACCTGCACCAGAACAGATCCGCACAACCGACAGCACGATCACCTTCGCTCACCGGCTCGACCACTTCCTTGCCCGCTGGGGCTGGAAGCGCGAGTCGCATCGGGTGACGCCCGGCCTGTACCGGCTCGGGAACCCCACGGCAGACTCCCCGGTCTTCGCCTCAGCGAACTATACACTCAGCTTCGATGCGCTCCGCTCAGCGCTCGCAGGGATTGACGCGTGGATTCTCGTGCTGGACACAAAGGGAATCAATGTCTGGTGTGCAGCAGGAAAGGGGACGTTTGGCACGGACGAGCTTGTCCGCCGTATCCAGTCTTCCGGTCTTGAGAATATCGTCAGCCAACGGAAGATCATCGTCCCCCAGCTCGGTGCCCCGGGGGTGTCATGGCCCGAGGTGGTGCGGAGGACGAAGTTCCTGGTCGAGTATGGCCCGGTCCGGGCCCGCGACCTGCCGGAGTATCTGAAGACGCACACGGCAACGCCGGCCATGCGACGGGTGGAGTTCCCGGTCATGGACCGAATCGTCCTGACCCCCGTGGAGTTTGTCCACAGTGCCCTTCCGATGGTCATTGTTGCAGCAGTTCTCTGGTTCCTTGCCGGTCCGGTGGCAGCGCTTGCCGCGGTATCCGCAGTCCTTGCCGGGACCGTGCTCTTTCCGGTCCTGCTGCCATTCATTCCCACGCAGGACTTCTCCACGAAAGGATTGATCCTGGGCGGTGTTGTTGCAATTCCCTTCGCGACAGTGTTTGGCACAAATCCGGCTTTACCGCTCTGGGCAAATGCCCTTGCAGCGTTGGCGCCGCTGCTCATCATACCCGCAGTGGTCTCGTACGCTGCCCTGAACTTTACCGGCTGCACTACATTCACGTCCCGGGCCGGTGTGAAAAAGGAGATCTTCCGGTATGTTCCGGCCATGGTAGTGATGGCCGTGGCGGGGTTGCTTGCGGGAATTGCCCTCGGCGTAAGCCGGCTGCTCGGGGTGATCTGATGTATCATTCCTATACCGAAACAAGCCTGAAATACGATCCCGACCGGTGCATCAACTGCAAGCGCTGTACGCAGGTCTGCCCGCACGCGGTCTTTGCAGAAGGAAAAGAGCATGTCGAACTCGCCCGGCCCGCTGCCTGTATGGAATGCGGTGCCTGTGCGAAGAACTGTCCGGTGCAGGCGATTGAGGTGCAGAGCGGAGTCGGCTGTGCATGGGCGATGATCGGGGCAGCCCTGCGGGGAAAAGACATGGACACGGAGTGCAGCTGCGGCGGGGAAGACGGCTGCTGTGGCGGGAATTCCCCGACCTGAAAAAGCGGTCCGGAATCCCGCAGGGTACCCGTGATGTGCAGCAGAACGGCGTGGAGCCTGTGATCCCGGAAGACCGGCACGAGACATAAGTTGATGTGTCATGGGCACAAATAGATGGCAACACCATTCCGGGTACCGATTGGCTGGCCTGGTTCTCCCTGCCGCATATCAGATGGCGTGCAGGGACAAGACGGACTTAAATATCCATATCGATAATCCCGGGCCGAATCCGGCCCGGCAGAACTGGCGGGAGTCCCGATGATCCACCGTCACGTGGTGACGG
>NZ_PIZH01000391.1 GCF_002835825.1 Methanoregula sp.
GTTCTTCGGCCAGCTTCTTGGTCAGGGTCGTGATGAGGACGCGATCGCCTCTCGCAATGGTCTTTTCCACCTCACGGATAACATCGTCCGTCTGACCGGCAATGGGCCGGACCTCGACCTCCGGGTCAACGAGGCCGGTGGGCCGGATGATCTGCTCGACCGCTTTTCCGGACTTCTTCAGCTCGTACTCGCCCGGCGTTGCCGAAACGAAGACGACCCGGTTCATGTACTGCTCGAACTCGTGGAACTTTAAGGGCCGGTTGTCGTACGCGCTCGGGAGCCGGAAACCATAGTCGATCAGGGACTTCTTGCGCGAGCGGTCCCCGTTGTACATGCCGTGGAGCTGCGGGATCATCTGGTGGCTCTCATCGATGATCATCAGGAAATCATCCGGGAAATAGTCGAGCAGGCAGTAGGGTTTCTCTCCCGCTTCGCGACCATCGAAGTGGCGCGAGTAGTTCTCGATACCCTTGCAGGAACCGGTCTCCTCGATCATCTCTATGTCGTACCGGGTCCGCTGCTCGAGCCGGTGGGCCTCGATCAGGCCAAGGGAAGGGAGGACTTCGTCGAGTTCCTTCTGGATCGATGCAATTGCGGACTTGCGGGCACCTTCAGGTGTGACGAAGTGGCGGGCCGGGTACACGAAGAAATACTTCTTTTCCTCGTTCACGGCACCGGTGTTCTTGTCCACCTCGCGGATCCGCTCGATCTCGTTCCCGAAAAGTTCGATCCGGATGATGTTGTTGAAGTACCCGGGAATGAAGTCGATGGTGTCGCCCTTGACCCGGAACCGGCCCGGCATCAGTTCGAGATCGTTTCTTTCGAAAAGGATGTCGATGAGCCGGCTCATAATATCATTTCGCGAGATCTTCTGGCCGACCGTCAGCTCAAATCCCATGTTCCGGAAGTTCTCCGGGTTGCCAAGACCGTAGATGCAGGAGACGGATGCGACCACGATCACGTCCTTCCGGAACGAGAGCGATGCTGTTGCAGAGAGACGGAGCTGCTCGATTTTGGGATTGATGGCCGAATCCTTTTCGATGTACTGGTCCTTTGCCGGAATGTAGGACTCAGGCTGGTAGTAGTCATAGTACGAGACAAAGTATTCCACGCGGTTGTTCGGGAAGAAGTCGCAGAACTCGGAGTAGAGCTGGGCGGCAAGCGTCTTATTGTGGGCGAGGACAAGGGTTGGTTTCTGCGCTGCCGCGATCACGTTTGCCATCGTAAAGGTCTTACCGGAGCCGGTGACGCCGAGCAGGGCCTGGTATTGTTTGTTCTCCTCAAGCCCTTTTGTCAGATCTTTAATCGCTTCCGGCTGCGAGCCGGCCGGTCCAAAGCTGGAGACGAGCTGGAATCCTGTCACGGTGCTTAGGATCTCGGATTGTGGTATTAAAAGGGATGGGGATGCGGCAGGAAAGTGATGGTGCCGCGGCTCAGGGGACTCCCGTGAAGAGGGCGAGCGCCAGGTACCCTGCCGCCACTGCAAGCATCACGAGGCCGGCAGTTCTCTGAACCGCAAGGCGGTGCCGGGTAAGGCAGCTGAGCACCTGCCGGCTCCGGAACCGCGAGATGCCGGAAAGGATGAGGAGCGGGAGCACTATGCCGATCCCGAACGCAAGGAAGAGACCTATAGCCTCAGCGGCGGTCCCGACAGATATCGCAAGGGTGAGGAGGAAGAGGATGACCGCGGCATTGCAGGGGAGGATGATGAGGCCCATGAAGAGGCCGAGCAGGAGCGCCGATCCCGCAGGAGTGCCGGCACGCGGGACCGTTAACGGGCTCCTGCCCGAAAGGAGAGGATAGTCGAAGATGAGGCACAGCGCAAAGATGAGGAGAAGGAACGAGACTGCCGGCTGGAGCCGGGCCCGGGCGGCCGGGCCGGCGGCCTGCAATGCGAAACCGCGCAGGCACCCGCCGACCAGCAGC
>NZ_PIZH01000392.1 GCF_002835825.1 Methanoregula sp.
ATGCAATCCGAAAAGTACAAAAACACAGAAAAAATTCAGCGATTCCCTGCATACCCCGTTATCCCTGTTATTTTTCCCAAATCTGCGTAATCGCAGAATCACAAAAAAGAATATGTATTTATGGTTCTATCGGGTATTATTGAATTACACAGGGTTATGCAGCAGCAGGAGCAGCAGCATGTTGAAAGAAAAGATCTCTGCCTTTATTGAAACGATTCGATCCATCAACGGGGTGGCAGCCTGTGCCCTTGTCTCCCGTGACGGGATCATTGCCGGAAAGCATTTTGATCGCGACCTGAACGAACCCTGGTTTGGCGCTCTCGCAGCAACGATCCTTGCATCCGCTGAGTCTGTCGGGAGCATCATCAAGATAAAATCCATGGAATCTGTCACTATCCGCGCCACGGATGCCACGATTGTTGTCATGGGTGCCGGGGAGAATTTCCTTATTGCGGCCATCCTTACCGGTTCCGCAGATCCGGTTGCCGTCCATGCTGCGCTGCTTCCGGTGGCAAAGAAGATTGGGGAGGCCATGTGATGTTCACGATCCTTGTTGTTGATGACAGCCCGTTTATTGTCGATGTCTTTGTCACCATGCTGGAGCGGGGCGGGTACCGCACCGTTGCCGCGTATGGTGGCGAGGAATGCATCGAGATCTTAAAGACCGTTACCCCCGATCTCATCCTTCTGGATATCATGATGGAACCTGTCGACGGATGGCAGACCCTCGAACGGATCAAGGAGAACCCGGCAACAAAGGATATCCCGGTGCTGATGCTCACCGCAAAACAGCTCACCCCGACCGAGGCGCAGGAATACGGGATTTACATTGAGGACTATGTCTTAAAACCCATCACCCACCGCGAGCTGTACGATGCGATCGAGCATGTCCTATCCCGCAGGCAGGCCATCAAGTCGGACATGGATATGGCGCGCCAGTCGGGATTCGACACCGAGATCATCACCGAGTATGCCCGGCTCTCAAAAAGCATCGATGTTAACAAACGTCTCATGAAGATCCTCGAGACCACCTACAACTTCAATGACTCAAAGGCACGGGTCAGTGACGAGATCTCCCGTGCGATCAAGAGTATGGAGATGAACATCAAGTTCCAGGAGTCCCGCCTTCAGCAGATCAAGGGAGAACTGTCCGGTTCCCCTTCACTGAAATGATTATCGCCGGAGACCCGGCACCTTTAAAATACTATGGGGGCACATACTACCCGGCACCCGGGATACAGGCGGAGAATCACCGTTCTTCATGCTGTCCTGCTGCATGCCCGCGATGGCTGTGAGGAGACGGGGATATGAACGATACGATCCTGATTGTTGACGACAGTCCTTATATCGTGGACGGGCTGGTCGCACTCCTCAAGCGGAAAGGATTCAACCCTATAGCTACCCACGGCGGCGATGAAGCGCTTGCGCTCCTTGCAACCACTAAACCGGACCTCATTCTTCTCGATATCATGATGGAGCCCATGGACGGCTGGGAGACGCTCGACCGGCTTAAGGCATCCCCTGACACGAGGGAGATCCCCGTGCTCATGTTCTCGGCAAAGAAGATCACCCCTGAAGAGACACAGCAGCATGCCATCAACATCGAGGACTTTGTCTCAAAACCGGTAAACCCGGCACAGCTCCTGGAGGCGATCCAGCGGGTCTTCACGAGAAGGAGTGACGTGAAAGCGGAGAGACAGGGCGCACAGGATGCTGGCGTGGAGAGCGGAATTATCGATGAATATGCCGCGCTCCGGAAAAGCATCGAGGTGGACAAGAACCTTCTCTGTGTGCTGAAGAAAGCATGCGACATGAGTAACGTGGGGCGGGAAGCACCGGCCGAAGACCTTGCTGCTATCAAAAACCTTGAAGAAAAGATCCAGATCGATGAAGTCAGGCTGAATGAACTCAGCGGG
>NZ_PIZH01000393.1 GCF_002835825.1 Methanoregula sp.
AACGGGCACCAAGATGCCGGGCACGGGATCCTCCCGTGGTGGTACAGCAGCTGTTTTTGTTGGTGCAGGAGCATGTCCCGGGCCTGCCGATGAGACCTGTGCAGGTGTATCTGGCGGGATGCCGGAAACTTCCCCGAATGTTTCTGATGAGTGGCTGGCAAGAACCCGCTCGTTTCCACCCGGGTTTCGTGCTCCGATGGCAAACAGGGAGAATCCGGAACTTTCAGCCGAGAAGTACATCTGGCCGTTCTCGGTCTTCACCCAGGTTGTGGGCAGGCTTTGCCAGGCTCCATTTGTATAGTGATGCAATCCGAAATCGTCCCTTGAGAACTCCTGTCCGTCCGCCCATTCCTGTGGTACGGAGAACAGGATTGTTACCGAAGTTATCGTGGTGTACCGGGCAGGGTTGATCTCAACGTACTGGTAGATCGGGAAGTCCAGTTCTGGTATGCCCTGTGGAGGACCCCAGCGACTGAACGCGGTCACGACAATATCCCGCACGCCGGTGCCGGTTACCGTTACCTGCCTGATGGCAGAATTCCCGCCAACGTTAACGTTCTGTGTTCCAACAACCGGCTCTGCACGGGACACCGGCCAAGAATCCGAGGTTGAGCTCAGCGAGCTGCCGCCTACTGAAGATACGGATCCCGGTGATGCCGGTGCCGATGATGACGTTACCGCTCCAAGACCCACAACGCCAAATGTTGAGAACCCGCCCGGAACGGTAATCTGGTACGTGGATACACCTCCAGAGGATCCGAGGTACGTTGCCGTCAGCACCGTGCTGGTGCCGCCGTGGGTCCAGACAACCGCAATACCCCCGGAATTCCGCTCGCGGAATGCATCAGGTACCGTGATGGTGAGGACCGAACCGGTGATGGAATCCATACCGGTTGCCGTGATCTCAAAGACAAGGGCCGTCTCGTTCATACCGCTCCCGAGCAGCGACCCGTAAGCAGCGTTCAGGCTCTCATTTGCGCCCATGAATGTGAAACTGATATCGCCGCCGTTGTCATAGGCCGATGCAGAGATGTTTGCCTGGAGGGTGGCCGTGCCTTCGGGAATACTGGCAGTCATCACCGGTGTAACGAGCAGGACGCCGGTTACAGTCCCGGTAAGATTTCCGGTCGTGTTGCCCACCCCGCTCGTGCTGAAGATGATCTGGTCAAAACCGCCCAGGTTGTTTACGATGATCTGGTCGCCGTTGAACGATGCATCTCCTCCCGCGCCAGTGAGATTGATCGATATCTGGTTGCCGGTGAGCGTGCTTCCTGGAGGGAGCGTTGCACTGGTGCCGGCTGTGCTGTGGGTAGAGATATAACCGGTTCTTGTGGTCGTGTTGAATCCTGAGCTGTTGGTGATCCGGAGCGAGACGTCGAACACTCCCACCGCATTATACCCGTGCGACGGGTTCTCAAGCACGGATGTACTGCCATCGCCAAACGTCCAGAGAAATGCTGTGGGGGACATGGAATCTGATGGTGCGGAGGAGAACTGGACCGTGAGCGGGACTGCACCCGAGGTGGTATCTGCAGTGAACGCGGGCAGGGGCTGGGCACCCAGCGGTGCCGGCGATGCGGTGATATAGCCGGTCATCGTTGTTACATTTGTTCCGGAACTGTTGGTGATGCTGAGCGCGACATCATAGGTTCCGGGGATTGAGTAGGTGAATGTCGGGTTTGCGAGAGCTGATGTATTGCCGTCCCCAAACGTCCAGAGGTAACCGGTCGGGCTGGCAACAATAGAATCCGCGGACGAGAACTGTACGGCTAACGGTGCATTTCCTGCTGTCGTGTCAGCGGTAATGACGGGCACCGGGAGAACCGGGGATGGCGGTGAAGTGACGGTGATGAAACCGGTCATCGTTGTTACATTTGTTCCGGAACTGTTGGTGATGCTGAGCGCGACAT
>NZ_PIZH01000394.1 GCF_002835825.1 Methanoregula sp.
CAAGCCCCGCCCTGGCGACGGAAGAGAAGGACCGCCTGAAAAACCACCTCGCCCGGCTCCCGGACGGCTTTTCCATCGGCCACGGGGACTTCCACGGCGGAAACATCCTCTTTGACGGGAAGACCTACATCATCATCGACTGGGCCGAAGTGGCCTGCGGGGCTCCTGCCGGCGATGCCTGCCGGACCTACATGGACTACTACATGGGGAGCCATGAGATCGCCGATGCCTACCTGAAGAAATACTGTGCAGCATCGGGGCTTTCCCGCGAAGAGATCCTCGCGTGGCTCCCGGTTACCGCAGGGTCCATCTACGGGTTCATGACGGACGAATGGAAGAAGCAGATCCGGCACCTGTTCTGAATCGCTCCCTCCTCTTTCGTCTCCTCCCTTTTTATTCCGTCCTGATCACGAAGAGAACGTATTTACAATCCGGAACCGAACTTAGCGGATATGCCAGAAGAGAACGAATACCTCACCGTCCTCGATTACCTGTACGGGAAGTCGCTGATGCTGCAGGACACCTCGGGCTTCAATAAAGTCCTCTACTTCTACCTCATCGACTCCCTCGCCCACATCGATTACACAGCCGGGATCTACGCGTATAACTACGGCTCGCCAAAGAACATCATCGGCGCCGAGTACATGCGCTGGCGCGTTGACGAAGAGAAGAAAGGCGACCGGGCAAAGTTTCCTGGTTTTATCAACTGGCTCCGCGAAAACCATAATGAAAAGTTCTCTTCGCTCCCGTCCCTCTGGCAGATGATCTATGATACCGAGGACGAGGCAAGTTACCGGAGTTTCCGGATCGTGATCGACCCGGACAGCAAGAGCCCTCTCCCGGCGAACTTCTTCTACGCGGTCATCGATGAGTTTTTCGACGCCGAATTCTTAAAAAGCATCTATGCCGGCGCATCGCTTGACACGCTTTTCTCGACGTACTGCTCACAGAACCCATAAGAGCACAGGTTTTTTACATGCATGTCAGCCGCATCTGTTCGGATCTCGTGAAGATCAGGAGCGAGAACCCCCCCGGGACAACTGCCGACGTGATCGAATACATTCGTGGCTTTCTGGAAAATATCGGCATTCGTTCAGAGATCATCGGGACTGGGCAGGGCATGGACAACCTTGTTGCCATCCAGAAGAACGCCACGCTGATGCTCTGCGGCCATGTGGATGTTGTCCCGGCACCCGCTGACAACTGGGCCCGGCCACCCTTTTCCGGAGATATCGCGGAGGGATGTGTCTGGGGGCGGGGCGCAACGGACATGAAAGGCGGCTGTGCGTCGATCCTCTCCGCATGCGAGATCCTTGCCGAAGCCGGGAAAGCACAACCGGCAACCCTTTCCTTTGTATGCGATGAAGAGACCGGGGGCGTGAACGGGACACGTTTCCTCCTTGCAAAAAAAGTGCTTTCGCCCTGTGACTGTATCATTGCCGAGCCCACTCCTGCCCTGCACCCAAGCATCGGGCAGAAAGGACTCAGCCGTATGGAGATCGCCTTCTCCGGTATTCCGGCGCACGGATCGCTCTACCCTTCCGTTGGCCGGAGTGCCATCATGGAGGCAGTACCCTTCCTGGAATGGGTAAAGACCCTGTACAACCGCGAGTACCCGGTCGACGCCCCCCTGCAGGAGATCATCGATCGCTCGGCCGGGGTCCTGGCAAAAGAGTTCAGGATCGATGGTGTGAGCGATGTCCTGAAACGGCTGACCTTCAATCCCGGGACGATCCACGGGGGAGAGAAATCCAATGTCGTGGCAGAGCACTGCACTCTCGAACTCGAGATACGCGTGCCGTGGGGCTGCCCGATTCCGGAGACCATTGCCGAGATTCGTGCACATGCGGGTAATGCCGTCGTCACCCCCCAGGAAGCCTTCATCCCCACCATCACCGACCCGTCATCAC
>NZ_PIZH01000395.1 GCF_002835825.1 Methanoregula sp.
ACCCCTCTCCCCCCTCCCCGCACCTTTATCCTGCATGCCGCCAACTCTTATCCTGTGGAGAATATATCATGAAAAATATTCGTGACGCTGCCCTGAAGCAGAGATATACCATCGGACTGACGATCATCTACGCGCTCATCATCCTCTTTGCTGTTGTCAAGATGCAGTTCGTTGTCGGACTCACCATGGCAGTCATCGTCTCGGTCTTTGCCATTGCCTTTTACTGCATCGACATGACTTCACCGGAAACGGAGAACCAGAAGGCAACCCTGCTCCTTGCCTGCGGTGTCATCGTGGCGGCGATAGCCTCGGCCATCGCATCGTGGCTCCTCTGGGCAGTCGTGCTCGCAGTGCTCTTCCTGCACCTCTATGTCCTCTCAAGGATCGAGCAGCGGCTCGGGATGCTCGAGTACCAGAGCACCCGCCGGATCCTTAGGAGACGGACACGGGGTGGTGCATCGCAGCGCCACCGTGCCTGAACGAAGACTGCCGCTCCCCCGGACTTATTCAGCCGCACGAATCGCGGCATGCAGGTCCGATACCGCCTTCAGGGTCCGGTATCCCTTGTCGGTGATAATATAATCCCCGCGTTCGTGGCGCTGGAGGATCATACCAGTGTCGGCCAGTTTCCTGATATGGAAGAGGAGGTTTCCCCCGCGGAGGCCGGTCAGCTGGGAGATCTCCGAGAAGGTCCTTGTCCCGGCCGCCAGCGCCTTTGCGATCTGGAACCGCTGGACATTTGCCACGGGCTCGAGCAGTTCGGCGACAACGGTTTCGTCTGCAAGCGTTGTATCTTCCGATGAGGATGAGATCTCTTTTGTGCAGATGCCGAGTGTCTCCATCAGTTCCACCTGCTTGTCAAAGAGCCTGCCCACTTCGGCAAAGCAGGTACTGCACTGCTTGTGCGGCCCCTTCTTCCTGAGCTCCTTCATTCTGCTGCGGTACGATGCGATCAGTTCGGGGGAGACCTCGCCATCGCGGATATGCCGGGCGGAGTTCTCTAAAAACTCCATGAACACGCCGTAACAAGTTTCCCGCATGCCGCAGCCCTCCACCATCCGGGCAGAGAGGTCTTCTTGTGCATTCCTGACCTGCTGGTCGGAAAAAACACCGGCATACTCCTTCCGGAGGGAAGCGAGCACCGCGTCCGTATGCTGCTGGTTAGCCCGCTCGACAAAGCGCTTCAGGTCTGTCCTGAGCCCGGCTATCTCTGTTTTCAGCTCGCGGATCTCGACCATTGTCCCGAATGCTGTTCCCATGAGTCCTCTCCTTACCTGGGGCCGGGGGCATATAGCCCCGAGGGTCATTTTTCTGTACCGGCCCGCGTTTGTATAGTTTAATGACGCTCATGTATATATCAATGACCTTGCAATGGAATGGTGGTGAAGGACCATGACCAAATCTGTAAAGGACCAGATCCATGCACAGATATCGGGAGCGCTCAAAGGGGCGAAGTTCCCGATCGCAACGCCGGAAGACCTGATAGCTGCATTCCCGGCCGGGGCGGAGACGACCTGCCAGGTCGGCGACCTGAAGATGACTGCCGGTGAGGCAGGAAAACTCCTCAAAGCTTCCGACTTCCCGTTCCGGAGCGCAAAAGCCGTTGCGGATATCATCGTAACCCGCGCCGGCCTCTGAACTCCTCTTTTTGCATGTCCCGCGGGGGGTCTCTCCCCTGCCCGGGAACCGGCTACGATCGCTGCCGGTATTTCCCGGCGGGTACGATGATCCCGAACCGGGCCCCGTTTCCTTCCGTACCGGTTGCACGGTTCATGATGCCCGTGTAGTCGCGGGTCTTCCGGGAGATGGCAAGGCCAAAGCCGGAGTTCTTTCCCTCCCCCGGTTACACTGTCCTCTCCCTGTCGCAGGTAGGAGCGGCGCCCCCAGCCCACGAGCACAAA
>NZ_PIZH01000396.1 GCF_002835825.1 Methanoregula sp.
TACTCTTTGGAAGCGTACGATGTGTATAAGAGAAAGAACCTGTTTCATATATTATGTTTAATATGAATAAAGACATTTCGGACGCGGGGGGAAAAAGGGCGGGGGAACGGGAGAGAAAGGCGGTTGGACAGATCCGAAATTTTCAGCGGAAAACCTGGTACTAGTATTTCCCCTGCATCTTCAGGATCTCGTCGATAATCTGGCTGGCTGGTTTATTGTTAAACGTTTTTTTCCGGTCTTTGGTATAATCGCCGCTCCCGCGGTCAAAACTCCGCAGAAACCGGATCGCATCCTCCGGTCCAAGTGCTCTGACCAGCGCATTGTACCCCTCGCTCTGGATCTGGGCAATCGTCTTACTCCCCATAGCGGTTCATCTCCTCAAGCCAGTGTACCGGGTTATCAACCCGTATGAATAGATCTGGTAAATAATCCATCATAATGCATGCTCTGGTTTTCATGTACACTCCCCCCCATCCCGGAAATAATTAACCGCCAAAAAAACCAGCTAAGTACAGGATTCTGCCCGATGATCTCTGTACTCTACGTCGACGACGAGGCCAATCTCCTCGACATTGCCAGGATCTACCTTGAGCGGACCGGGGACTTCACCGTCGAGACCGCCATCTCGGCGCCGGAGGCCCTCGCTCTCTTACAGGAACGGGCCTTTGACGCGATCGTCTCCGACTACCAGATGCCGGAGATGGATGGCATCGCATTCCTGCACCAGGTACGGACATCGGGAGACACCATTCCCTTCATCCTCTTCACCGGCCGGGGCCGGGAGGAGGTGGTGATCCAGGCCTTGAACGAGGGTGCCGACTTCTATCTCCAGAAAGGCGGGGAACCAAAGTCCCAGTTTGCCGAACTGGCCCACAAGGTGCGGCAGGCCGTCTCCCGGCGCCAGGCGGAAAATGCCCTGAAGAAGACCCGGCAACACTACCGGAACCTCATCCGGAACGCCTCGGAGGCGATCTGCGTGGTCCAGGACGGCATCCTTAAGATGGCCAACCCGCAGCTGGCAGAACTCCTCGGGTACCGGCACGAGGAACTCCCGTCCGTCACCCTCAGCACCATGATCCACGAGGACGACCTCACCATGGTCATCGCGCAACACAGGCGCAGGCTCCGCGGCGAGGCCGACCCGCGGTACTCCTTCCGGCTCCGCCGGAAGGACGGGAGCACCAGATGGGTGGATGTAAGCGGGATCCTCATCTCGTGGGACGGGCGCCCGGCCGTCATGATATTCCTCACCGACATCACCGAACGGAAGCGGGCCGAGGAGTCCCTGCAGGAGAACGAGGAGAAATACCGGCTCGTGGTCGAGAACAGCCGCGATGCCATCTACATCCACAAGGACAACCGGCTCTGGTTCGTCAACCGGAGATCGGCGGAGGTGACCGGGTACACAGTCGACGAGCTCATGCAGGTCAACCTCTGGGACCTCGTGCACCCGGACGACCGGGGCCGGCTGCAGGATGCAGCGCGGCGGCGGTTTTCCGGGGAAGGCGTGCCCCAGAATTTCACCGCACGGCTGGTCACAAAGAACTGCGAAGTCCGGGAGGGGGACTTCATCGTGGACTTGATCGACTTCCACGGAAAGCCCGCCATCCTCGGCATCTACCGGGACCTCACCGAGCAGCGCAAGGCGGAGATCTCGCTGCGCGAGAGCGAGGAGAAGTACCGCATCCTCCTCCACGAGTCCCCCGACCCGGTCTTCTCGTTCTACCCGGACGGGACCTACCGGTACGTCAACAAGGCCTTCGCGGACGGCGTGCGAAAATCCGTGGACGAAATCATCGGCAAGAAGATCTGGGACGTCTTTGATAAGGACGAAGCAGACAAGCGTTTTCTTCCGCTCTCCCGGGTTTTTGCTAAGGGAAAGGGCGATGTCATCGAGGTC
>NZ_PIZH01000397.1 GCF_002835825.1 Methanoregula sp.
TGGGTCCGGGGCGGGACCACCTGGGTTGCCCAGACGCCCTGCCGGATGTGGGAAATACCCGGCGGGAAGTATTGGGTGGGCTCGATGGCCTTGACAATAACGGTACCGCACTAATTGGTCACGCGGATGTTGGTGTTCTTCCAGATGCCGGCCCGTTTCATGTCGTCCTGGTGCATCTCGCAGATGGAGCAGGCATCGAAATAGTCCGGGTTGGTCTTGCCCTTCTCCATGGCAGCGCCTTCCTCGATGGAGCGCTGGGTGATCATGTTGAGTTCGATTGTTGGCATGCGATATCCTCCTCCAATCAGACAAAAACCCCGGCCTGGCCTTTACCGGCAAGGCTGATCACACCGTACGGGCAGGCGCCGACACAGACGCCGCAGCCTGCACAGAGTTCCATCTTCACGTCCATGCTGATGGACTTACCATCCTTGACATGGTAGATCTTCTCCTTTGTCACCGGGTCGAGCGTGTACAGCTCGAGCGCGTTCACCGGGCAGGAGACCACACAGTTCCCGCATCCGGTACAACGGTTCATGTTTACATGTACTGAAAATGCCATGCACATCACACAAAATTTGTTAACATTGATCTGTTGATTACTTGTTTAATTAAACCTTGCTTATTGTATTAAAAGATTAAACATTTTACATTACATGAGCATAACCGTGTAAGATTTCGTTTAACCTGCGGGCAGAGAAGAATTCATTTCAATCATGAATGTACTGAGATCATTGCTGCATCACGATGATTCCCCCCATTTTTTTACAAAGAGACGAGTGCGCTGATCCTCTCGAAAAGAACTCTAAGGCACCTAAAGAGTCCGGGGCATGCCCCAACCCTTTTCGCGCTTCCGGTATCCTCAGCCGGATCAAGCCGGTTCCTCCGCCCAACCAGATGACGTTATGGTGAAAAACGCAGCAACCAACAAGTATATAAATTATTTTTAATTTATATTAGAATAATACAAAACAATCCCACAACCCCAATGCGAACGAGACAAAAATATCCTGCAGGCGTGCCGTTTTGTATGTGCAACCCGCAGGGGTACCGATCACTGGATACCGGCCCGGGAGTCTCTCACACAACCAGACCGGCAATCACTGGGCCGGAGACCGGCCGGTAACGGAGCCCAAAGACCCTGTCGCACTCCGGAATATTGTATCCCGGGGCAGCGATCAGGAGAGACGGGCAGCAAATCCAGAGCGCGAATGCTTTCGTTTTTGTCCTGCCGGATCCAGATGGCCCGGAATCCTTACAACCAGACATGACAGACAACGCAAATGACTCTCATAGAGAGACAGCCGGGCGCAATCACGCTCCTTTCACCAATACACCAGATGAAGCCCCACAAACCGGTACTGCCGGTAATGCGCCAAAGAACGAAGAACTCACATGGGCGCGGCAGCATCTGCCGGATGATCCGGCAACCCTGATTGTCGAACGCAAGACAGAACTTATCGGATGGGGCGTGCCTGCCCGAAAACGGGAGCGCCAGCTCACGGCCGAAACAATGATCGACCGGGTCGTTATCCCGGTGATCGAGCGGATGCAAACAGACCTGATCCAAAGGATCGATGCCCTTGATGGACGGATCTCGGCACTCGAACGGATGAACCAGTCACGGAAGGGGAAAAAACAATCCGGTGCCGGTGAACAGGGAGAACAACAATGACCCGCGGCCCCCCTCCCCTGAAAGCAATTGCAAAGGCGAAGGCGATTGCCACCCTGCAGGGCCCGGACATGAACAACCCGGCCCTTGCCCGGTCGCGGTACGGTTTCGTCCTCTTCCGAAGGGCCCAAGCAACGGTTGTCCTGATCAAACGGATCCGGCCTCCAGTGTCCGAAGCTGCAGAGTGCCCTCTTCCCCTCAGTGACCATTGCATCCACCTCCCCATT
>NZ_PIZH01000011.1 GCF_002835825.1 Methanoregula sp.
CAATATCCCGTAAATAATACGGGCCGGGTATGGCAGAGGGTGATTGCCATTACACCGGAGGAGGAGAAATCGCGGTTCCGGGCTAAAAACCGTTAAGCAGATGAAGGGAACGGGACAATGAAGACTATGGACCGGAAATTCCTGTTCCTGGCTATAGCCGGGATCATCCTCACGATAGTTGCGTCACTCATCAGTATCTATGCCGGCGGTGTTGTCCTTGTCCTTGTTGCAGTCATTGCCATGTCCCTCTTCATCATGCAGGATACAAGGAACCTGCCTGATGTGGTTGTTGAACTCAGGGATGACGCAAAAGGGATTATTATCCGGAATTCCGGAAATGCCGATGCCGTGAACATCCATGTTTCGCTTGTCCCGGTCAATATTGAATACCGTATCCAGGCACTTGCGGCCGACCAGGTCAACGAGTACCCGCTGGAATCAATGCTTGCAGAGGCAAAGGCTGTTGCAACATTCGAGAACGTGATGGGGGGGGCCTTCCAACGGACGTATGATCTCTCGGCCCGGGGTTCGTATGACCCCCTCAGGCCGATGATCCCGCTCTTCCGTCACAAGTGACCTGGACGATCCACGACCCATTTTCACTCCTGTTTTGCTGCTGTCAGAGCCCGGCTTTCCGCTGCATGGGGAGCACCTCGGCCCCCTCGAGATTACCGGCAGCCCACGTGTATCGTTCGCGGATTGCCGGGGGGAGCAGGGTTTCGGGTATGGGTTCAAAGCCGTACTGTCGATAGAACCCCTCCAGGTGGCGGACCGCGTACATGAAGAGGTCGTCATTATGGCAGGCCTCCACCAGTGCACCAACAGCGATGCGGGAGTACCCGTTCTTCCGGAATTGTGCCGGTGTAAAGACACCGTCCACCTCAAGCCCGTCCGGGTGCCGACGGCAGCGGGCTATGGACACCAGTTTTCCGGAATGGAAGACGCCGAAAATACGGTCCACCGTAGGATCGCCAGTGGTATCATGGTACTCCTTCCAGACTTCATCGGCAAGGGAGAATTCATCTGCCCGCAATTCCCGTCCCACCGGGACTCCATTCTCCTCTGTCGTGGGAGAGATGTGGCGCTGCGAGGTTCCGGTCCCGGTGGCAGAGTTTTCTACCCGATACCCTTCCGATGGAACCAGGATCTCAAACCGCGCACCTTTGCGGTACTCCCCGGTCTCGCGGATAGCCATGCCGGTCAGGGAGACAATTTCCGCTGCAAGGAAAAGTCCCCTGCCATAACTGTCCTTGCGCTGTACGAAGAGTCCGTCTTTCTCATTCTCCGGAATGCCGGTCCCGTTGTCCTCGATGATGATGGCACAGCCCTCGTTACGGACCTGGTACGTGATGACGATCCTCGTTGCGCGCGTTGACTCTTTTAACGAGTTGTGGAGGATGTGGTAGAAGACCGTGGGCAGGTGCGGGTCCGAGAAGACGCAGAGCCTGCCGGTCCATGCATGGAACGTCACGTTCCTGAACTCAAGGCGGTCTGCTGCTGTAGCAACCGCATTCTGCACAGAAATCCATGACGGGGGCGTCCCGCCTATATCGCGAAATTCGCGGGAGATGTCGATCTGCCGTGTTATTCCGTCAGCAGCCAGTTTGAGGTCGCCGATGTACGCAATAATCTCGGGGTCAGAGAACTTCATGACGCCAAACCGGAGCTGGCCGTAAAGGACAGCAAGCTTACGGGAGATATCATGCCGCAGGATGCCGGCAAGCGTATTGAGCCGGTGGCTGGTCTTCTCCAGCGCGGATGCGGTCATAACCCGGTCGGTGATATCCCGGATGGACTCGATGGCTCCGGCTACGTTCCCGTTTGCATCCAGGAGTGGAGAAGCGGAGAAGCGGAGGTGCATGCCCCGGTCCCCCTGCATGTGCGGGAGAAAGATCTCTGATACCAGTGTCCCGGATTCATTTCTTACCTGGGGATATTTCCTGGGGATCCCGCTCCCGTCACTGATGATCAGGCCGGCGAGCATCGGGCGGCGATCGCCATAAAACGCAAGTGCGTACTCGTAGTTGCCGCGGTTCAGCATCGAGGCTTTCGACCGTCCTGTCATGGTCTCCAGTGCACGGTTCCAGGCAATGATCCTGCCCTCCTTGTCGATCGCGAAGGTTGCATCGGGCAAAAACTCGATGATATCGTGGAGCTGCTGTTCGGACTGTGCCAGGTTCCATGACAAAAACGAGACGATACACCCGACAAGCACGAGGATTGCGCACCGTGCAAAGGTAGCAAAACCGAGCACGAGATCGACCGGGGCAAAGAGAGTTATCTCCAGTGCAAAGATAAGGGCAACACTAAGGGAAAACGGGAGGCCGCGGCGGGGATACCAGTAGGAAGCAAGGATGATGGGGAAATAGAGGAGGTGGGAGAGGACTGCCGTGAGCCCGGCAAGGATGCCAAAGAGGTTAATGGCAAGGGTACACGCGGTGACTATCGCGAGCAGGATGATGCGGTCTTTTCGGGGGGGATGGGTGATGACAGACAGGTTCGGGACGTTCATTTCTTTGAGATCCTGTAAACGTAACTTCAGGTGCAGATTCAGCTGTTTGCGGGCAGGTGCAGACCCCGGAGAGGGGGGCTATGCGGGTGCGGGATCATGATTGCGGATAACTTGTTCCGGGCAGTGGATCTCGAAGCGGGCACCGGAGCCGCTCGTCCCGGTTTCGGATATGGTGATTCCGGTGATGGCCAATATTTCCCGGGCGAGAAAGAGACCAAGGCCCATGGTCATGCCGTGTTCGTACGTGAATATCGACTCCTTTCGTCCATCAGGGATGCCGACACCATCGTCTTCGCAGATGATAGTTGACCCGGATGATGTCTTTTCCATGCTGACGCGGAGCAGAGTCACCTTCTCACCATATTTTACCGAATTTTCCATCAGGTTGGAGAACACCTTGCCGATGAGCGGATCGGCATAAATCTCGGTTCCGGCAGGGACCTCGTTTTTGACCTTCAGGTTGCCGGGAACCTTCTCTTCGGCTGCGGCATCGACGAGGGTACGGACATCCTGCCATTGGGGTGATTTGACCCCCACTTTCTGGTAGTCTCCGGTAAATTTTACAGAGTTGAGAGTACATGTCCCTATCTGGGCTGCAGCGGAGACATACTCCCATGCCTTATTCAGATCCGTATCTTTCAGCCTGAGTGCATATTCGAGAGATTCGTTCTGGGTCGTGAGCTGGTTTACCACGTCATGCCGGGTGATACTGGCCATCAGGTTCAGTTTCTTGTTGGCCTCGTCGAGTGCTTTTTCGACCCTCCTCCGTTCGGTGTTTTCGGCTTCAAGCCGGGCATTTGATTCTTTCAGGTCATCGACTGCACCATGGAGTTGTTCATTCATGGCGTTGAGCTGTTCGCGCGCCTCTTCGAGTTCGGAATTCCTCCTCACCGCGACTTCATACGTGGAGAGAAGGATTCGCATAATCCGGAGCCTGCTCGCCGCGATCCGGTGGGTCTTTCCTGCATGAGAGATGTCAAGGGGGAATGGGACTCCTTCCGGATCCGGCTGGCCGATCGCTTCAAGGATGCCGGTGATGCGGGCCCGGATATAGTCCGGGTCATAGGGTTTGACGATGAAATCATCAGCCCCGCACCCGAGACCGCGGATCACGTCAGCAGGATCAAAGAGCTGGGAGACGAGGATGACCGGGATCCCCCTTGTTTTTTCATCCTCACGGATCCTTTTACAGAGTTCATATCCGTCCATCTCGGGCATGACGATATCCGAGAGGATCATCGTGGGGAGGAAGCTTTTGACACTCTCAAGTGCGTCCCTGCCATTCTCTGCCAGCAGGACCCGGTATCCTTCGGTTTCGAGGATGTGGCGAAGGTATTCCGCCTGTGTGCGGCTGTCTTCCACGATCAGGATCTTTACCGTTTTTTTCGCGATCTGCTCCATGATTTACCGTCTGGCTCCCAAACGCCCCTGCGGTCTTTTTGTCCAAATTAAGTTCCTGACGACTGCAAGCAGGGCGCTTTTCTCAAAACTGCTTTTGACAATATACGCATCTGCGCCGACAGCAATCCCGTGCTTCTGGTCTTCTGCGGAATCCAGCGAGGTCACCAGCACGACCGGAAGGGACTGGAGTTTTGGATCGCTCCGTATCTTCTCTGTCAGTACAAACCCGTTCATGCGGGGCATGTCAACATCCGATACGACAATATCTACCTGATGCTCTTTAAGAATTGCGAAAGCCGCCATTCCGTCAGTGGCGGTCATCACCCGGTATCTCTCGCGCTCCAGGAGCATCTGGAGGAAAGCCCGCGAGGTTACTGAGTCTTCGACAACAAGGACAATGGGTGCAGGTTCGCCTTTCTGTAACGGGGCTGCCCCGCGGGTGCTGATCCTGAGAGACTCCTGGATCAGTTCGGGAGGATCGAGCACAAGTGCAAGCGTCCCGTCACCAAGGATCGTTGCTCCGGCAATACGGCGTACCCTCCGGAGCTGGCTTCCGAGCGGCCGGACAACAATCTCCTGGACATGCATAATCTCATCCACCTGGCATGCGACCTGGCCGGCACCGTAGGCGATGACGATGAGGGAGACAGGAGTATCTTTGCCGGTTGGCAGGCGGGATACCGGGACATCAAGGACATCGGATAGTTTTACGATGCCGATATCCTGTTCATCTACCCTGATGTACTGGCGCCTGCCACGGGTGAAGATGGTATCGGGTTTTATCCGTAAGACCTGCTGTACCTGCTGCATGGGGATAACATAGACCTGGCTGCCGGAACGGACCACAACGCCACGGAAGGTCACAAGACGGACCGGGATCCGCAGGGTGATTGTTGTTCCCTTCCCGTGTTCGGACGCGATGGTCACATACCCGCCAAGACGGGTAATGGTATCTTCCACAATGGCAAGGCCAAGCCCCCTCCCGGAGACTTCTGTTATGATAGGGCTTGTCGAAAAGCCGGAACGGAAGATGAGCCAGACTGCCTCAGCATTGGTAAGCCGTGCCTCTTCCTGCTCGGATATAAGGCCGATCCTGACCGCAGCTTTACGGATTTCACTCCCGTCTATCCCTTTCCCATCGTCCGATACCTCGATGTCAACTTTCCCTCCGGAGACAAGGACAACGCGGATTCGAACCGTTCCCCTGATGGCTTTATTATGCAGCGCCCGTAAATCGGGGTATTCGATCCCGTGGTCGATGCTGTTGTAGATCAGGTGCATCAGCGGATCCTTGAGACTGTCGAGGATCCGGCGATCTACTTCGATCTCCCCGCCTTCGATCACCAGTTCAACCTGTTTTCCGGTAGTACGGGAATATTCCCTCACAAGGCCATGGAACGGTGCAAGGACGCTTGATACCGGCAGGAGAACCGCATCATGGATAAGTTCGGAGATCTCTAAGGTGCTGGCTTCAAGCGCAGCCCGGTCCCGGTCTGTTGCGCGAATAAATTCGGTGAGATCATGCTGGAGATAGGTGACGAACTCGCGGTCATAGTCCAGGAATTCCACCAGCCGCTGGAGTGGCAGGACGAGATCTGCCGGCAGATCTGCCTTGCCTGAACCGAACGACCGCTCGCGGATACGGTGGATATCCGTGGAGATGGCGGCCTGGTTCCACCGCCAGATGGTGAACCGTGCCAGCCACTCCTCCAGTTCCCGCATGCGGTGGGTAATGAAAAGGCGGGTTGTGAGAAGGTCATCCGAACCCGCGATGAGCCGGTCGAGTTTGTGTGCCGCAATGCGGACCGTTGCACCGTCTCCCTCCGGTCGACTTGCTCCTGTGGAGAGCACAGGAGGTTTCCGGATATCCCCCTGGTCCCTCTCCGGCAGGGAGGGATTAACCCCCGGCATATCAGCCGTGGAACGCACAGGAGGACCTCCCGGGTGCTTCTCCAATTCCTGTTTTTGCTGAGTCGCGGTGTCGCCGGGAGATGATTCTTTCCGCGTAAGGGAACGGAGTGACGAAACAATATCGGTAACCGGGGTAACGGGTTGTCCGGCCCCGTCCAGGATGCCCTGGACCACCCTGGCGGCCTGGTGGAAAATATCAAAATCGTCTGCATCGGGGACATACGTCCCTTTTTTCATGCGGGAGAAGATGTTCTCCAGATTCTGGCAGACGGACTCGATCTCCTTTTGTCCCACCGCCCGGGCCGCACCCTTGAGGCTGTGGGTTGTCCGGTAAATCCGCTCGACCGTTGCACTTTCCGGTACGGGGGGCGCTTTCTCCAGCTCGAGGAGTATTGCGACGATAACGTCCAGGTGTTCCCGCGCTTCCTCGCGGAACGTGGCAAGGAGTCTTTTTGTGAATTCAGCATCCGTTCCTTTCATGGAAGGCGCACTTCACACATGGTACTGGACAGTGAGTTTCTTTAACCGGAGACCCAGCTCGTGGAGGTCTTCTGCCGTTTTCTCTGCTTTCCGGGTGATATCGAGGTTCTTCTGGGCTGCATCCCGGATCTTCTCCATGGCCAGGGATATCTGGTCCATGCCGGTTGCCTGTTCATGGATGGATGAGGCGATCTCGATGGCCTGTCGCGATGATTCGGCAGTCGATCGCGTGAGGACCTCGATTGCCTCGCGGGCATCGCTTGTCAGCCGGACTGCATCAGCTACGGACTTTGTCCCCCGTTCGGTAGATATCACCGTCGATGAAACGCCCCGCTGGATATCCGTTAAGATGGTACGGATGTTCGAAGTTGCCTGTTTTGACTGTTCGGCAAGGTTATGGATTTCGTGAGCAACCACGGCAAAACCTTTGCCAAGTTCACCGGCTTTTGCCGCTTCGATGGATGCGTTCACCGCGAGCAGGTTGGACTGTTCAGAGATGTCCGTCACCGTTGCAATGATCTCCCCGATAGCCTGGCTCTGCTCCGAGAGCTTGATGACGTTCATGCCGATCATGTCCATCTGGCGCTGGATATGGTTCATTCCGTCGAGGATCTCCTGGACCGACTTCTGCCCGTCACCGGAGACATTCAGGGCGTTCATGGCCTTCTCTGATACTTCTTTTGTCTTCTGGTTCATCAGGTCTGTCTTGGTCCGCACGCTCTCGACCGTATCGGAGGTCTCGTTTACGGTCGACGCGGTCTGTGAACTGGTTGAGGAGAGCTGGGTCGTCACGGTTAAAAGTTCGCTTGACGCCGAGGAGAGAACCGATATGCCTTCGTACAGTTCTTCGTTGATCAGTTTCATGAGCCGTTGTAACTCGATACCGATGGTGTTGAGGGCATCGCGATACGCGACGAATTCGCCGGCAACCGGAATCTTCTCATCGAACCGTGCCGTGAAATCACCGGATGCATAGAATCGGGCAAGGCGCATGGCCTCGTTGACCGGCTCCGTGATGGTTTCAAGCGTTTTGTTGAAACCGGCGATGATCATCCGGTACCCGCCGCGGAATGCCTTCTCGTCACCGCGTACAGAGAGATCCCCGGCCCGGGCAGCATCGGTCAGCTTGATTGTTTCCTTGTGCAGGTGGTCCAGTGAATCGACCATCATCCGAAGGGCAGGCCGGATCTCATCGCGATCGTCCACCGGTTCAGAGAACTGTTCGATATATTCCCCGTTTGCGATCTTCTTGATATCGCCGACAACGTTCGTCTGGAGATCGTCGGCAAACTCATCCATGGTGGCAGACATCATGCCGATCTCGTCCTTGCGCTTGAGGTTCAGCCGGGCCGAGAGATGGCCGTTCCTGAGTTCCCGGATCATCAGGACAACCTGCTGCAGGGGTTCGGAGATGGATTTCCCAAAGAGGACCGCGACTGCTGCACCGATGCCCATGGATGCGAGGACCAGGGCTAAGATCGTGTTCCGGATGGTGTCAATCGGACCGCTGAAGTCAGCAAGTTCTGCCCGGGAGACAATATACCAGTCAAGGGGTTCGTAATACGTGTACGCATCGATAACCTGCGTTCCTTCCACATCATGGGGAACCGCTCCTTCTTTTTTGACGAACATTTCCTGGACATATGCCCTGTCAGCCCATGTCTGGCCCTCGGCATTCGGGTGAACGAGGACGGTTCCGGTACTGTCAATAACATACATGTACCCATTCTGGCCGACAACTGTATCGCGGATACTCTTCTTGACCACATCAAGAGTCTGCCCGGCTTCAGTTCCTACGAAAAGGACACCGATGATCTTGCCGCTGGGATCCTTGATCGGCTCATATGCAGTGACATAGTCCTTGCCGAACAGGTCTCTCCTGCCATAGTACGTCTCGCCCTTTTCTACCGCAACCTCGTAGACATTATCGGTCAGGTGAGTGCCTACGGCTCGCTGGCCGTTGGAGTCAAGCACATTGGTCGAGATACGTGCCGCATAGCTGTTATTATACACCTGGAAGACGGTGGCCGCGCCGCCCACCATCGACTGGACCTTGTCAACGATCTCGAAGTTGTCATTTATAACGTATTGCGTACCGTCATTAGTGACAAGCGTCATCCGGTCGTTGATGATCTGCGGGGTGCCTTTCCCGTAAAAGTTCTGCTTTGCCACATTCAGGTCGCTGTTGACCTTGTTGCGCGTGAGCTTGTACACATCGTTGGTCCAGCCCTTCATGTCCTGGACCTGCGTCTCCAGGAGCGACTGTGTCTGTTCGCTGATAACGCTGCTTGATGTCGTGTAGGCGACAATGCCCAGGAGCAGCGTCGGTATGATGGCGAGGAACAGGCAGATGACCAGGATCTTTGTCCCGACTTTCATGTTTGAGAAGAATTCAAGCATAAATATGTCTCCGGAACGTTCCAGGAATTCCCTGATTGTATATCCTGATGGCATGTCGCATAAACGTAGTGATTCTCAGCTGCAACAATACAACCGGATACCCTGCAATGGTTATTGCGCCTGTTTGGGGAATGGTTCATGCCTCGTCGATGATCATTCCCGGGTCGGTAAAGAGCGCGCAGGTGTCGAGAATGACAAGCGGACCGTCGGCCACTCCTTTTACATACCTGTTCGCCATTATGGGTAGATCTGTTTTTTTTGCAGAGATACGATCCAGTTCGATGGAACCAATACCGGTGATGTGGTCAGCGAGGATCCCGAAGGTCAGTGTCCTGTCAGTCAGGACGATCACGCGGTTTAAGTCGGTAAGCCCGGTCTCGGGAATGGCAAGCAGGACGCGGAGGTCGACAAGGGAGATGATCTCGCCCCGGACAATACAGATCCCCGAGATGAAATCCGGTGTTCCGGGAACCGGCGTGATCTCTCCGGTAAGGATAACTTCCCGGATATTTCCCATCTCGATTGCATACTCCCGGTAAGCGAGCCGGAACTTGAGGACTTCAACCGTTTTTATTTCGACAAGGGCCTCTTCCGGGCGGGCAATCTTTGCTGCACGTTCGGCCAGCACCGCATTGATATGTGCTCCGTCATTGTCAGGTCCTGCAAGAGCTCGTTCGCTGGTGTCATCTCTTGTTGCCTCTCGGGCCGGCACCAGATTGTCATCGGCGCTGTCCGGCATAATGCCTCCGGATGCGAGCAGCCCCGGAAGATCGTAAACAACCAGGAGTCCTTCTGCGGTTTTCAGAACACCGGATCCTTCAGGAAATGTCTGGTGGGGCATCCCCTTCGCATCCCTGGGAAGGGGGATCTCGTGGACGCCGGAGGTTGCATCAACCCAGAGTGCAAGGTCATGGTTTCCGGTCCGGGCAATGATGAGCCTATCCGTCAGTGCGGGAACTGCATCTTTAAGGCCAAAGAGGTACCTCACTGAAACAACGGAAAGTGTCCTGCCATGGAGATTGATGGTCCCTGCATCCCAGGGGGGGTCGCCCGCGTTCCTCTGTTTAGGCCTGACCATCCGGATGACCTGCATGGTCTCCTCAAGGGGAATTGCACCATTGACGGGTCCGACAGAGAAAAGGAGCAACTGGGCCATGATTATCACGCAATGATCCAGCATTGGCACTGATGGCTAAAAAGAATGATGGATTGTCCCCGTCCCCTGCGTGGGTGTACATGGGATCAGTAGAGTGGTTGTATCCGCGAGAGTGCTCCGGGAACGGTCTTTGAGAAGGATGAGACCGCTCCCACGGCAGGCTGCAGGTTAAAGGTAATCTTCTGGTTGACCGTTGCGCTGGGGGGCATCCCGATAGAGATAATCCAGATCTCGTTAGGTTCGAGCAGGTTATTGGGGAGTCCCACCTCATTGATCTTCTGGGAGACACACCACTCGATATCATTATTCGTTGCAGCATTTGCGGTGAGTATTGTGCCACACGCTGAGGGAATCATATTGATGCTGGGATTCCTGCCGCCGCCGGAATCAGAGTAGGAGATAACCATCTGGGTCAGGTCCATCGGCGTTCCGCCGGCCATGAGCATGATGCTTGCGTTAATGTAGGTTAGACGCGAGGGATTTTCACCCAGCGCAATTCCTATGACATTGCCGGCAATTTCAACGCTTGAGCTGGCCTGGGCAACACCGGTATGTACCGTTGCCTGGGCAGTCTGGGTTGTATAGAATCCCGCCCCAAGCACAACATAGGAGAATACAGCGGCGACTACGACAAAGGCGATGAGGACAATCGCAGCCTCAAGGCCGGTAAATGCGGTTTCAATATATGGGGGTAGTTTCATGATTCTCCCGTGGCTCCGACGTTCTTTTCTCTATGGCGTTGTGCTCCCTTAACTTCGGTATGATCCTATATATTCGTCATCATCTGATCCCGGCCATTTTCCAATGGTACGATCTGGTGCAGGAGAGCGGAAACCCTGAGGAAAACACGGCAAATCAAAAAAAGGATTTATGGGAAAAAGTTAGTGTCCCAATAATAAAATGGGTCCTATTTTTGCCGGCGAGCCCCGCGCACATGGCGGTCTGCGTTGCCATTCGTTGTATTTGATATACTGCGATCTCACCCTGCTTTCTTAATCCGGATCCCGCATCTCAAGGGGAGTAGCATCATATGGGCAGTATCGTTCATTTCCCGAAGTCTCCCATCCACAGGCAGGACAGTGACGGATACTCTTTTTCCTGCAAAGGAACGGGAGAAGGGGGACACAGAGAAAGAGGAAGAATAACGGGAATCCGGAGAACCACATCAGGAACGTGACAACAAGTGAGCCGATCAGGAGTATCAGGCTGGTTTTCCCGGTGTTCATGATTTGCCGGCCTTCAATGGGAGAATTCCCTGTTCCGGAGCGCAATTTCCCGCACCGCGAATGCCGGAAGAGCATCGGCTACCGGCCCCAGCTCCCGGTTCAGATCCTGTGCCCCGAGTTCACGGGCAAAGAGGCGTGCTCCGATACCGGCAACGAGAATCTCCTGTGCCCCATAAGCCATGGCACAGGCCCGGGCCGCGTTGCAGACCATCGCCTTCTGCCGTTCATAAACCTGATGCGCAATCTGTAATGCGCCCTCTTCACCAATCTCTTCGAGATCTGCGCAGACCACGCGGGCCAGTCTCCTGAGCGAAGCGTTCCGGGTTTTCTCTTTGTGGTCCGGAGTATCACACGCATATTCATCTGGGGTGATATGTCCCAGCACGAAGTGGGCATCGGCGCTTGTTGCAAAATACTCTGAACTGATGGGAGTTGGAATTCCAAAGAGGTCCACGGATTGCAGGATGGCCGCGATGTTGGTTCGCAGCATTCCGGTATAGAGCAGGAAACCCTTCTGGAGCCGGTTCAGGTCGGTGAGCTCATGCAGGCTCCCGAAGTGCCCGAGCGGGATAATGTCCGCAGTTGTGCTGCCGAGGTCCAGAAGAATAGCACCGGCATACCGTTCCCTTAGATAGTCAGCCGATGCAAGCCAGTTCGCCGCAGCCAGCTGCGGGACCGGCCGTTCATGGAATTGTGCATCCATACCATAGAACCTGGCACCCGGGAACGCCTTCTGCACTTCACCGACAATGAAGGAAATCCCCTGCAGTTTATTCTCAAAGCAGTCCGCAAGCTCCCCGCTCATGACAACTGCTGCACTGGTTTCACCCTGCTTTACATAGGGTTTGAGCGTGTCGGCTATCGGCGCTTTCTCCCAGAGGGGACAGTAATGGATATGGACACCCTCGTCATTGACCACCTTCAGGTTGGCTCCCCCGACATCGATGCCGATCATATCCGGGTGACCTTCCCGTTGCAGTCGAACCTGGCCCGGCCGCTGAAATGAACGGCATCGGGGCCGTTCCCTTTCGAGGCAGACACAAGGATATCGGCAATCTCTTCCTGGATGCATGCAGTAATGCCGACAATGCTCGTTGTGATCCGTGGATTGACATCAACGATGTAAATCTTGTCCGCGACAACAACGTCAACACCGCAGTATCCCTGGCAGCCAAGAACGGTCGCCGCCTTTACCGCAGTGTCAATGATCTCTTTTTCCCGGTCAGGGTGAAGCGGCGTCTCCCCGCCAAGATACTGGATGGTGCCATCGGGGCCGACAGCGATCTCCTGCTGGTTGACAGCAAGGACTACGGGCGGTTTTCCCGAAAAGTAGGCACAGGCATCCCCGATCACCCGGTTGATGACCATGCTGACCGAGTAATTCTCCCCTTCGATATACTCCTGTGCAAATTCCCCCTCTTTTGGGAATTCTCCGGAAAGCCGGACCCCCTGCGAACCACACCCTTTGATGGGCTTTATCACGTGTTTCCCCGTGGCAGGTGCCGCAACGGGAACAGGAATGCCGTTCTCTGCAAGGATCTTGCCGGATGATACTTTGTTTGCACAGAGCGCAGTGGCCATGAACCCGCACCCGAGGTTATGGGTTGCCTGCTCCAGCAGGAATGTATATTTCGAAAGGAGGTGATCGGGTGCAATCACAAGGCCCATGTCGCAGCCTGGAGCAAGGCGCGTGATCTCTTCCCCGAAGTCACCCGGCCCGGGAAGAACAACATCATACCCGCAATGCTCAAAACTCGACTTCAGTACCGACAGCATTGCAGCGCCTTCATGGGCAAGTGCAGGTTCGTGGGCAACAGTATACTCGGCAAGGAGGACCTTCATCCCTCATATGTTTGCGCTGCAATGAAATTACCCTATCCGATCGGTGAGGTATTTCTCCTTTGCCGGAAACATGAATGAATGCGATGAAACCCTCGATCCTGCTGACCAATGATGACGGCGTGAGCTCCATCGGGCTCTGGGCCGCGTATGAAGCGTTACAATCCATCGCGGATGTCACGGTCGTGGCTCCTGCGACACAACAGAGTGCTGTCGGCAGGTCAATCTCCATTTTCGAACCCCTGCGGGCAACACAGATCGTGATCAACGGTGAACCGGCATGGGCCGTTGCAGGCAAGCCCACAGATTCTGTAATCATCGGCCTGTATTCGTTAAAACTGAAGCCGACCCTTGTTGTAAGCGGGATCAATATCGGGGAGAACCTCTCGACAGAATCCATCATGACCTCCGGCACGATAGGTGCTGCGCTCGAAGCATCCAACCAGGGCACCAAGGGGATTGCATTTTCCCTGCAGGTGGAAGACCAGGGTGACAAGTTCGATGACCCCCGCACCCATGGCCAGAGTTTTGCTGAGGCCAAAAAAGTTGTGCGGGATGTCGTCTCCCGCGTGCTCGCCTCCGGGTTCCCCCCCGGTTCAGATGTCATCAACGTGAACATCCCGTCAAAAGTGACCGGTGGCTACGAGGTGACACACCTTGCCGGCAAACTTTTCCATACCGGTGTTGAGAAACGTCTCGACCCGCGGGGAAGGCCATACTTCTGGATCAACGGGCCGCTTGTGGAGGATGCAGAGGATGGGACCGATGTCCATGCAGTCCGGAAAGGCAATGTTTCAATCACTCCGATCACCCTTGACTGCACGGCATACAGCACACAAGACGCCATCCGGAAGATCTTCCTCACATAGATTTCACCCGTTTCTCCGGTTGTGCCAGCCACAGAATCACCAGTTTTAATAATTCACGCACTGATACGTATCACTGACATGGACGAAAAGACGCGTGCTCTCACGGCGGCAAAGTCCGCTGCTGGATACCAGGCAGCGGATATGGTGGAAGACGGTATGGTCATCGGCCTCGGGACCGGATCCACCGTGTATTACATGATCGAGCGGCTTTCTGCACGTATCCGCGAAGGCCTGCACGTGACCGGTGTCCCGACATCGTTCCAGACTGCCATGAGAGCGCGTGAGTGTGGCGTACCTCTTACAACGCTTGACGACCACCCGGTCATTGATTTGGCTATCGATGGGGCAGATGAGGTTGACCCACACCTC
>NZ_PIZH01000398.1 GCF_002835825.1 Methanoregula sp.
GGTTTGATCCTGATGGTGACGGGGATGGTTGTGCTGGTCTTCGTGTAGGAGTACTGATACACATCAGCGACCTCCTGCCGCCCGATATCGGGGACCTGGTAACTGATGGTCACCGGCAGCTGGTATTCGCCGCTGGTTGCGTTTGCGGAGATCTTGGCGGAATAGCTGAGGGTTTTGCCTGCTCCCCCTGAAAGAATGTCGCCGACAAACTGCGGATCGCTCTTGATGATGATATCATCGGTCGAAGAGGAGAGCCCGATTGTTGAAAATTTCGCTGTTGTCGGGAGGTCCTCGTAGGTGATCGTGCCCTGGTTGAGCTGTTTGAGGGAACTGACCCCGGTGTTTTTGATGAGGATGGTGATAGTGGCATCCTGTCCCGGGGAGAACTCATTGGTACCCGTGACACTGGCAGAGAGCTCCGGGCTGCCTGAGACGTACTTTGTTGCTGCGGAAGCCGGGGCGATGACCGCTGCTGCGCAGACAAAAAGGATTAACGCGACGAGGGCAGTCGTGCCACACGGTATGGAAAAACGGGAATGGGTCATATTCTCCCCCGTTACTGGAGTTTCTTTTTGCGGTAGAAATAGAATCCTGCACCGGCGATGACGACCAAAACCAGCAGGACCAGGAGTACCGGGTTGCCGGTGAGGGTTGAAACGATGTTCTTTGCGGGCACCACTTCAACCGTGAGTTTGATGGGGTCTGAAACAACCTGGTTGTCAAGGGCATCGCGGTAGCGGACCTCTGCATCGATACCATACGACTTCACCGTTGCAGCGCCACCCGCTGAAACAAGGAATGAGGCCTCTTTGGTCTCTCCCGGGGCAAGGTCTCCTAAGAATGCCGAGTCATCGTTGCTGCTGAAGGGGTCGACCATGCTGATCCGGCCGACTGCCTGGTGGGCCGTTGCCCCGCCGGTGTTTTTGAATTGTGCTGTTATCACTTTCTTCTGGCCGGCTGCAATGGTCTGCGGTTCGGAGATGATGGCAAACCGGATCTTTCCGCCCACCGGAATACCGATGGATTCGCTGTCGGACGTCGCCGTGTTCCCGTCGGTGTTCTCGTATTTTACATACACATCGAGGGGGTAGGTCTGCTCTTCTGCCCCGGAGTCAACCGTTGCCCGGAAGATTGCGGTTGCCGTCCCCCCGGCCGGGAAATCGCCGATAAAGGCACTGCCCTCGGTGGGGATGACCGGGCTGCCATCATTCCTCGCAATGCTGAGAATGGCCTTTTTCCCGTCTTCATGGCCGATGTTCTTTACGGTAAGGGTCACGTACCCCTCGGTACCGGCATTCAGGCCCCGGACCTGCACGGACTCCACGCCAAGCCGGACGTCCGGCTTGATTTTCACAGGGATGGTGAGGGTCTCGTTCATGGACTTGTACCGGTACTCGATCGTGTCAGACCCGTACTGGTCGGCGTTGTAGAGGTAGGTGTACTGCAGGAATACCGGGATCTGGTAGGTTCCGGCCGCAGCATCGCTTGGGACTTTGACCGTGAAGGTCGCGGTTGCAGTGCTGCTTGCCGGAAGGTCACCGGTCAGCTGCGGGTCGGACTTCACGATGAGCGGGGAGTTTCCCGCACCAAGGCCGACCGTCAGGAATTTTGCCGTGTTCGGGAGATCGTCGCGGTTCACGATATTTGACCTGACGAACTTGAACTGGTTTGTTCCGGTGTTCTGGATCACGATCCCGAGCCTGACCTCTTTTCCGGGGGTGAGTTCGTTGTTCCCGGAGATAGCTGCAGAGAGTTTCGGGCTGCCTGCAAGGTATTGTGTCCCATCCTCTGCACTCACCGGAGCGATTGCAAACAATGTCACTGCAAAGCCGGCCAGAAGTAAAATGGACAGGAGGTTGTGGCTCCTGCCGTCCTGGCACGACGGGGTTCCGGTC
>NZ_PIZH01000012.1 GCF_002835825.1 Methanoregula sp.
CCCTACTTCTCGGTGACAGCAGCGGTAGGGCCGCCGCCGACAAACGAGAAGTCTATCTTTGAGGCTGCCTTGATCAGCTCGTAGGTACCGGTGGCAAAATCCGATTCCTCGAAGAGACCGGCGGGTCCGTTGAAGACCACGGTGCCAGACTTTTTTAAGACACCGACCATATCGTGGATCGCGTCCATGCCGATGTCGAGAACCGGGCAGTCGTCAGGAATTTTGGTTATAGGGTATTCCTTCCGGCGGTTGTTCTCGCGGACGGCAACCGTCTGGGGCATGATGACCTTATCCCTATAGTGGAAAAGGATCTCCTTTGCCTTCTCGATCTCGGGCTGGTACTTGAGCTGGGCAATCAGCTGGGTGGAGGGTTTGCCAATATCGTACCCTGCCGCGATTAAAAAGACGTTTGCCACAACGCCGATAACGATCACCGTGTCCGCGATTCCCTTGTCGAGCACGTTTCTCGCTACGTCGATCGAATCGTCCACCTTGGTGCCGCCAAGTACCATACAGACCGGCCGGGGCGCACCTGAGAAGACTTTTGAGAGCGTGAAGACCTCCTTCTCCATGAGGAGCCCCCCGGCTGACCGCATGACCATGGGGAGGCCGACAACGGTTGGCTGGGACCGGTGGGCAGTGCCAAACGCATCGTTGACAAAGACATCTCCCAGCGTGGATAGTCTTTTGATGAGATGGGTCTTCTTTGCATCTTCGGGTTTCAGCGTCAGGTTCTCCTCGGCATTGAACCGGACGTTCTCCAGCATTACGACCTCGCCCGGCTTCATCCGGTGCACGGCTTCGCGGGCATGGCGGCCGAAGATGCTGTCCACGTAGGTCACGGGCTTTCCGAGCAGCTGCTCCAGCTTCTCGGCATGGGCTTCAAGCGTGGTGAAATCCTTCTTCCCAGGCCTGCTCTGGTGAGTGATAATGACGACTTTGCTTGTATCCAGGGCATGGATAGTGGGAAGGTGCTCCCGGAACCGCTTGTCATCTAAAATAAGGTTGGATGTGGGGTCGATGGGGGAGTTGAGGTCGAGCCGGAGGAGGACTGTTTTTCCCTCAGCTCCCAGGTCCCGGATTGTTCCAATCGGCATCAATGATCCCCTTGATACAGCTACGATGTACTGCGGGCCTTGATCTTCTTCATCCGGAAGAGCTCTTCTCGTTCCATCTCGTCAAGGCGCATCTTGATGAAGTCCCGGGCGGCGGTGAGTTCCGGGATGACCTTGAACTCGAGCGCGTTGACCCGGCGCTTGGTCTTCTCGATCTCGTCGAGCAGGCGTTTCATGGTAGTCTCGATCTCGGCACTCAGGATGATCGCTTCCACGAGTTCCTCGAATGCCGATGCGGTCTCATCGATGACCGTCGATGTGCCGAGCACACCGTAGCCGCGGTCCGCGAGCGTTTTTTTCACTTTCGAGGACTCGATCTGCGGCACGACAACGCCCATGATGTTCTTGCTTTTTAAGGCAATCTGGGGCACTTCCTTGACAGAGAATGCCGCCGATTTCACCCCGATAGCCCCCTCGACAGTGTTTGCGAGCGCCATCATCTCGACAGCGCGGGCATGCTTCTTGAGGAGATCTCCCTTGCAGTCCTTTGCATCTGCGAGTACCTTGAAAAATTCTAAGATTAGTCCATCGCGCTTCATCTTGAGGATCTTGTAGCCGCGCTCGGAGAGCTGGATCTTCCGCTTGAGGTTGATCAGTTCAGAGCGGGTTGGCTTGATATCGCGCAGCGCCATGGATGATTACTCCTTCTTTGCACCGGCCTTGATCTTGGGGTGGTACTTGTTGATGAGGTCGCGGTCGATACGGGTCAGCTGCTCAACCGGCAGCGTGGAGAGGAGCTCCCAGCCGATAGTCAGGGTGTCCTCGATGGTACGGTCCTCGTCGTATCCCTGGCGGACAAAGCGGTTCTCAAAGAGATCCGCGAATTCGAGCAGGAGCCGGTCACGCTCGGAGAGCGCGTCCTTCCCAACGATGGCCACGAGACCGCGGAGGTCGTTGCCTTCAGCGTATCCTGCGTACATCTGGTCGGAGACCTTCTTGTGGTCGTCACGGGTTTTCCCGTTGCCGATACCGAGGTTCATCAGACGCGACAGTGAGGGCAGCACGTTAATGGGAGGGTAGATACCCTTGCGGTGAAGGTCACGGTTGACCACGATCTGTCCTTCGGTAATGTAACCGGTCAGGTCAGGGATCGGGTGAGTGATATCGTCACCGGGCATGGTCAGGATCGGGATCTGGGTAACAGAGCCCTTCTGGCCCTTGATCATACCGGCACGCTCGTAGATGCAGGCGAGATCCGTGTACATGTATCCTGGGTAGCCACGGCGACCGGGCACTTCTTCACGGGCTGCACCGATCTGGCGGAGCGCTTCACAGTAGTTGGTCATATCGGTCAGGATAACCAGCACGTGCATACCGAGCTCGAAGGCAAGGTATTCCGCGGTGGTCAGGGCGAGACGCGGGGTGATGATGCGCTCAACGGCCGGGTCATCTGCAAGGTTGAGGAAGACGACGGCATGCTCGAGGGCACCGGTGCGCTCAAAGTCCTGCATGAAGTAGTTCGCTTCTTCCTTGGTGATACCCATAGCAGCGAAGACCACGGCGAAACTCTCGGTTGAACCGGGCACCTTTGCCTGCCGTGCGATCTGGAGCGCAACATTGTTGTGCGGGAGACCAGCGCCCGAGAAGATCGGGAGCTTCTGGCCACGGACAAGGGTGTTGGTGCCATCAATGGTCGAGATACCGGTCTGGATGAAATCTGCCGGCATGCCACGGGCGTACGGGTTGATAGCCGCACCGGTGATGTCGAGGCGCTTCTCCGGGACAATCTCCGGGCCGCCGTCGATGGGCTTACCGCCACCGGACAGGATACGGCCGAGCATGTCCTTGCCCACGGGCATCTTGATAGTCTCACCAGTGAAACGGACACCGCTGTCACGGCCGATACCGGTGGTGGTCTCGAAGATCTGGACAACGACGAGTTCGTCGCTGGTGTCCAGCACCTGGCCACGCTTGATCGTCCCATCGAAGAGAACGATGTTCACGAGTTCGCCGTAGGCGACAGGCTCGGTCTTCTCGACAAAGACGAGGGGACCGGCAATCTTGTTAATCGTCCTGTATTCCTTCATGCTGCCGACCTCAGGGTGTTGAACTCAGCGTCCATCTGCTTCTCGATCTTCGCAAGTTCGGGCTTGTAGTCCTTGATGAACTTGATCTGGGGCAGCTCGTTCTTGGACTTGACCGTGTTGATCTGCGCCGGGCTGACACCAGCCAGCTGGGCAGCGTAGGCAAGGTCTGCAAAGAGCTTGATCGCCTTCATCATGTCGTACTGCTTTGTCATGTCACAGAACGTGTCGACCGAGTCGTATGCGTTCTGCTGGAGGAAGATCTCACGGATCATACGGGCGACCTCGATGGTCACCTGTTCTGACTCGGGCAGTGCGTCGGAACCGACGAGCTGCACGATCTCCTGGAGTTCTGCTTCCTTCTGGAGGACTTCCATGGCCCACGACCGGATCTTGTTCCACTCGGGGGAAACCTCCTTGTCATAGTAGTCCTGGAGAGCTTCGAGGTAGAGCGAGTACGAGTTCAACCAGTTGATTGCCGGAAAGTGCCGGCGCTGGGAGAGCTTGGCGTCCAGTGCCCAGAAGACCTTGACAATACGCAGGGTGTTCTGGGTGACCGGCTCCGAGAAGTCCCCGCCCGGAGGGGATACTGCCCCGATAACCGAAACGGATCCGCCATTGCCGTTGAGGGCCTTGACAAGTCCTGCACGCTCGTAGAACTCCGAGAGGCGGGCAGCGAGGTATGCCGGGTACCCTTCTTCACCGGGCATCTCTTCGAGACGACTGGAGATTTCACGCATGGCTTCTGCCCAGCGGGAGGTCGAGTCTGCCATCAGGGAGACGTCATAGCCCATGTCACGGAAATACTCCGCGATGGTGATACCGGTGTAAACCGAGGCCTCGCGGGCGGCCACCGGCATGTTGGAGGTGTTTGCAATGAGCACCGTCCGCTCCATGAGGGGCTTTCCGCTCTTCGGGTCTTCGAGGTGCGGGAATTCGGTAAGAACTTCCGTCATCTCGTTGCCGCGTTCTCCGCAGCCGATGTAGACCACGATCTCGGCATCCGACCACTTGGCCAGCTGCTGCTGGGTGACCGTCTTGCCGCTCCCGAACGGGCCGGGAATTGCGGCGGTGCCGCCCTTTGCAATGGGGAAGAGACCGTCGAGGATACGCTGACCGGTGATCAGCGGGATCGTCGGGTTCAGCTTCTCCTTCACGGGACGCGGAACACGGACCGGCCAGCGCTGGATCATCGGGAATTCGCGGCCGTCGTCGAGAACACAGATGGTCTCGTCAACGGTGAAGTCCCCGCTCTTGATCGTCTTGACAACGCCTGCCTTTGCATTGGGCGGGAGCATAACCTTGTGGACGATGTTCGTTTCCTGAACTTCTCCAAGGATTGCGCCCGGCTCGACCTTGTCGCCGGTCTTGACGAGCGGCTTGAAGGTCCATTTCTTCGTGTGGGAGAGCCCGGGTGCGGACACACCGCGCTCGATGAAATTGCCCATCTTGTCGACGAGCACCGAGAGCGGGCGCTGGATACCATCGTAGATACTGGTCAGCAGGCCCGGCCCGAGTTCCACGGCAAGCGAGAGCCCGGTGTTCGAGACCGGCTCACCCGGGCGGATACCCGATGTATCCTCGTATACCTGGATGATAATGTGCTCGCCCTGGATCTTGATGACTTCTCCCATCAGCTCTTCTTTGCCGACCTTCACCACATCGTACATGTGGGCGTCAAGGTTGACTGCCGTAACGACAGGGCCGGCGATCCTTTTGAGGACCCCTTGTTTTCCGTTTGCTTGTTTTCCTTTTACTTCCACAGATCAACACCCACCGATCTCTTGATTCTCTCCCGCATGGAGAGCCCGCCTTCCTCTTCACCGCCGATCGCAATAACGGTCGGCTTCACGGAATTCTCAAGCGTTGCGCGGAGCCTCCGCGGGATCTTGTCCATGTCACCTGAGTTGAGGACAAGGATACCGACCTCGCTGTCCTGCAGCACCGTGGTGATGTGCTCGTTGAGCTTCTCATCGTTTTCCGCTGCATAGGTCTTCCTTATGCCCGCAAGGCGGAACCCGAGGATGAACTCGCTGTTGCCTATTACTGCAATCTCCATTTACATCACCAGGTATTCTGCGATCTTCTCTGACGGCAGTCTCGACTCCTTGCCACGGGCAAGTGCCCGCAGGTTGAAGACCTCGTACTTCTTCTTCTCAAGATATACGAGGATCGGGTGGATCGAGAACGGGTTTCTCTTGCTCATCTTCTCCATCTGCTCGAGCTGCACGCGAGTCAGCCGGACCTCTATGCCGGAAATACTGCCTTTCTGCCCTTTCAGCTCGTCCATCAGTGCATGGAGTGATTCGTTCCGGAAATTCACCTTGAGCTGGTCGATGAATTCGTTCGTGTCGCGAATGGAGTCCAGGCTGGTGAAGTCGTTTATCGAGAGCGTGCCGCCGGCGACAAACATGTCCCGGACATCCTCATCCGTCTGTGCATCTACACGGAGCCGGAAGAGGGTCTTGGCATTCTTGATATCGATCTCCAGCTGGATGTAGGACAAAAACGCCGATGCGCCCTTGATCCCGGCCTTTGCATCGGCAAGAATCTCGGCATAGAACTGCTTGTACAGCTCGTTTTCCATATGGGAGAACGAACCGGACTCACGGGCCGCCGGGAATTCGCGTGCAAGCACCGGGAACATCCGGTGGCCTTTCAACAGTTCGATGATCCGGTCGTTGCTCTCCTCGGAAAGGAGCCGGTCCAGCACAACCTTGTCCAGGCTGCCTGCGGGGATTAAGATCTCCTTGATCTTGCCGGGTTTCTCACCCTGAACCTTGCCCCGGAGGATGGTCAAGACATTCTGGATGTCCCACCGCCGGAGGTAGGCATGGGTGAAGCCCTTGAGCGTGCCCGGTGCAATCTCCTGGATCTTCTGGTATTCCTTTGCGAGGTTCCAGCTTAAGGCGACTTCCACAAGGTCGATGCCTTTGAACGCCGTCCCCAGCTCGTCGATCTCCTGTTTGTATTCGGTTTCTTCGATGACGCGGGTGATCTCGGCAACGCTCATGTTGAGCATCCGCATGTACTCCTCACGCGGGAGGAGTTTGGCTTTCCGCACCCGCATCCTGGTGCACACATAGATGTACGGTGCTGAAATATTCACACCCATACGTGTGCCTCCTTACCCGAACAGGATATCCGACGCATCCTTCAACCCGGATTCCCACACGCCCGATAAGAACGTGCGGTAGCTGTAATCAATCTGCAACTCCGCCCCTTCGCCTTCGACCAGGATGCCGCCATCGATATTGACGGGTTCGCCCAGTTTAAACCCGGCAAACTCCGGGTTCTCGGCGATTACCGCCTTGAGGGCGGCCACATCCCGGGCATTGGAGGAGACCTTTCCCTTCGGGATCTCCTTCTTTGCCTCGGCAAGGAGTTTCTTGATTGCTTCACGATGGAAGCTCTCAGGGAGGGCTGCGATGTCCTTTAATACGGCTTCGTACGCCTGGTCCAGGAGTGCCTTCTGTGTGTTTAAGAGCTCTCGCTTGACAAGGAGGTTCGCTGCGGAGACCTCCTGGCCCTGGATGTGAGCTGCCTGTTTTGCGGACTCCTCTTCAGCAGCGAGCTTAATCTCGCCGACCTTCTTGTTGGCTGCAGCGAGGATAGCGTCAACGTCCTGTTTGGACTCCAGCCGTATCTTCTCTGCCTCGGACCTGCCTTTTTCCCTGATCTCTTCGACTACTGCTTCCAGTCCCATTGTTCTCTCCCTTAGAAGAGCAGAAGGAGACCGACGACGAGACCGAAGATGACGATTGTTTCAGGGATAACGGTGAAGAGAAGGCCCAGACCGAAGAAGTCCTTGTTCTCTGCAATGGCGCCGACTGCTGCGGCACCGATGCCCATCTCGGCAACACCGGTACCGACACCGGTAAGACCGACGGCGAGTCCTGCGCCGATTGCCTTCATTCCCATCTGCGATGCCTGGATCGATGCGAGATCTGTGGTTGCTACTGCTACTGCTTCAACTGCCATAATTTATTCCTCCGTAAATTTGCGTTTCATTCCGAATGGAACGTACCTGATGCCTCCACCTTTGTAGAACTTGGTGAAGAATTCGACATAGTGCAAACGAATTGAGTGGAGACCCCCACCCAGGAGACCCAGTGCGACATTGAGCGTGTGGCCGAACAGGAAGATGACCAGCCCGACAACGATCATCACGATGCCGACAATGGATAATTCTTTCATACCGGGACTGATGAACATCCCGATTGCCATATAGTTGACGACCATTGCGATCGCGACCGATGAGAGGCCGACCGCAACGAGACGTGCATAGGATAAAACATGAGAAATGATCGTGGGTAACTCGATTACTTCAAGAACCGAGTCCCGGGCGATGCAGATTACACCGACAAGGATGAGTGCCGCCCCGATGAATGTGCCAAGGGTAAACCCTGCTGCAACAACCGGCAGCCCGGTGAGATCGGGCATATACGGCATTGCAACATTGGACCAGATCGCGACAAGGATACCCCACATGACGGCAAGCCAGCCGAAGTTAGCCATGACCGTCTTGGTCCGGTGTTCCCCGTGGTCCTGTTTTGCATGGTTATACATACCAAGAACACGGCCCAGCGTGATGTGCAGGATACCAATCCAGATAGCCATGATCATCAGTGCGGGAATTGCAGGCCCGTGCCCGCCGGCTTCCGTTGCCCCGATGAGCAGGTGACGGCTGGGCATGATGAACCCGGCGTACCCGTGGATCAGGTTCGGGACTCCGCCAAACCCGAGAACCCAGCCAACGACCTGTGTAAGCTCGAAGCCGAGGAACTCGTTGAAGAGCAGGCCGAAGATGATGCTGGAGATGCTGGCGTTCCTGAGCACCTTCAAAAACATCTGTCCGTCTTCACCTTTCATCATCCTCTGCAGGCCAAGGCACATTGCCAGGAAAATCAGGCCATATCCGACATCCCCGACGATAATACCAAAGAAGACCGGGAACACGATGGCAAGCATCAGTGTCGGATCAATCTCTGTGTACTTGGGCCGGGAATAAACGTCCATCAGCATCTGCGCAGGCTTTGCGAACTGCGGGTTGCTGTACTCAACCGGAACATTGTCGTGCTCCAGATCCATGGGCAGGACATCGACAAACACCCTGCCACCGGTTGCCTTCACGAGTGCAGCGCTGATCTCCTCCACTTTGTCGGAGGGGACCCAGCCTTCTGCAACAAAGGTCTGCTTCGTGGTTGCAAACCGGAGCGGTGCTTCTGACTTCTCGGCCTCTGCCCTGAGATACTCCTCGCAGGCCACCATGAACCCGGCATGTTGCTGCCGTACCGCGTCGAGTTTTGCCGAAAGACCGGCAATCTCCTTGTTCAGGGCTGCTGCCTGTTCAGTGTAAAACCTGATGCGTTCCTGAGGGGAACCGGTCTCGTCAGGGATCTGGACTGACTGATATGCCGCTTCCTGCAGGGCCCGCTCGACCTCGCCCTTCTGCGCTGACAGGGCAACGATGACAACGAAGTTCTTCTCCTTTCCCTTGACAAACTGCATCTCATTCGGGACGGAGAGGGAAACTTCCTTTGCAACATAGCCTGCGTAAACGGTGAAATCGCGGTACCCGCGGTACACGGAAAGATCGGCCGGAATGTCCGCAAAAGGCGTGATCTCGGTGATCTTCTGCTCGAACTCCTTGACCTTGTTCTCGAGTTTTCCGCGTTTCTGAGTCAGTTCCTCGACTTCGTTTGCGAGGACCGGCAGTTCGCGCTCGATCCGTGCCTTCAGTTCGGCTCTTGTGCCGGACTGTGCCGGATCCATGTCATCTGCATTGATGGAGACGGCATTCTCGATTGCCCGGATCTTCAGCAGATCGATGGATACTTCGCTTGCGCCTGAAAGAGGTGTGCCAATCTTAAAGCCCTCATACCCTGCTTTGCCGCCTTCAACATATTCCTCGATGTGGAACAGGTGGTGGCGGTAGAGCTCCGTCACAACGGGAGTCATCTGGTCCCGTGATGCGGCGATGAGGAGCCGGCTCATCTGCTTAGGCTTTAACATGCAGCTGCTCCTTAAACCGCAAAACCAGCAGCTGCACTGCCTTTGAGAGGTTCTGTTCCCCTTTTGCTTTCAGTGCTGCTGCGCGCTGATTGCCGCTTTTGATGATTTCAGCGTGCTTAAGTGCCGCCTGGTTCCGTGCTTCTTCCAGTTTCAGCTTTTTGTACTGTTCTGCATTGCTCTGCGCTTTGGTTACCAGATTATCCGCCTCAAGCTCGGCCTGGGAATGTCGCTGTTTCTTCTCTTCCTGGGCCTTGCTGATCGTGGACAGGTAGTCATTTTCAGCTTTCTTGATGTCGTTTAGGACCTCAGTTTTCATCCAACCCTCCTCTCACGGCAAGTACAATAATAGGTAAAAAAAGCCATATATGTATTGCTATTTTGCTGGAGAAGACGAAAATAGCGTTTTATTGTCTTTTTATCGCAAACAATCGCTGGGGATTTTTATTTCGCCCGCTGGACGGGAATCCGGGGTCACTCCCGCGCCGGCGTTGTTAATGGATCGCGGCTAACTGGTTAATATCCGGAAATTGACATACCGGTGCGTGGCACCCTCCGGCAGGTCCATGATCTCAACACCCTCCGGGTGGGCCCTGAGCACAATTCCGGCAAGCTCGTCGCTGGAGCAGACCAGGTGTTGCTCCGGGTGGGTCCCCCGCCGGATCGAGCAGCTGGTCGTGATGAGCGGGCCGACCGACACCAGGTACGAGAACCGTTTCGAGCCCGGGTGGTCCTTTGGCAAGACGATCAGGGGCATCCGGTACGTCCTGACGAACTCGGCAAGCATGAACGCCGGTTCCATGGCCCCGCCTTCAGGGGCAGAAACGGCAATGAGGTCACCCGGTTCAACGGTCTGGCTGTACTCCTTGTCCATAGTCTCGATGCGAAGGGCAAAGAGAGAGCCGGCCCTTGTCACCAGCAGAAAAGAGCGGGTGCCGGAGATGAGCAGGAACTCATCCTTGAGCGGCACGATCATGGTATCAGAGTGCGATTACGTCCTCGGACTGGCAGCTTGCACAGACGGGCTTCTTGCTGATGCTCTCGAACTTCTCACCGCATTCATTGCAGCGGTACTTCTTTCCCTTGACCCGCTCATCGAAATTCAGGTCCCCGGTGGGGCCTCCGCCAACAGTACACACGTTCGTTCACCTCACTACGACATCTCCACGCAAAGGCTTAAGGCTATCTTTTACTGTTCCCGGCACACTTTCCACACTACCGGGGGATCTCACACAAGGATGACATTGAAGGTCACGAGCGCGATTACCAGGAGCACACAGGAGTGCTTGACTCCCGCTGCAACAGACGACTCGCCCATCTGCCCGGCGATCAGGCCGGAGAAGAGCGCCTGCATGAGGCAGGCGTGGTACAGGATACGGGCAAAGGTTGCCAGAGGGATGGACCCGAAGCTCGATATGGATCCCGCAGTGGAAAGTCCCTGGGTATTAATATCGGCAAGGATGGGGAGGAACTGCATGGTGAGGACGGCAACGACGAAGAGGAAGACGAAGAACGAGAGGTACACGATTGCCGTGTAGATGAACATCTCCGTAAGCCGCTCCTTTTTCAAAGCCTCGCTCATCTTTGCATCGCTCGATGCGATCGAGAGCACCTCGCTGATCTGGCCGCTCATCTCGCTCGCCTTCGTAATCAGCGTCACGGTCCGGGCAATTGCCGGCGTGCTGACCCGTTGTTCAAACCGGACCAGCGCCTCGGTGAAGTTCGCCCCCCAGTCCATATCTCGTTTGATCCGCCGGATTTCGTAGCTGAGCAGCCCGAGGTTCGTGTTCACCATGATGGCAATGGCCTGGGCGATGGTGAGGCCGACCTGGTTGATCCCGGACAGCCGTTCAAGGAAATCAGGGACAAGGGACTGGATACCGAGGACTTTCCTCGACCAGATCTCATAAAAGATCGCGTACGGGATGAGAATGATGAGGATGGCAAGGACGATATGATCATCAACGACACCGAGATAGACATCGATGTCCCGGTACAGGGGGACACGCAGGAGCACCGATGCGATGTACAGGATCGCGATCGGGACGGTGATATACAGCGTGTGGTCGACATTGGTGATGAAGCTCTCAAGAGGGTGGCGGATATGGTCGGCAATGGCGCGGATGCGGTCATATTTCTTCAGCTGATCGAACTGGTGTGCCTCGTCCTCCTTATTGACGATAGTGATGTCCGGGTAGGCATGCAGCCATTTTATCGTGGTGTACCGCTCCGTATTCTCAGCCTTGATGGAGATCAGGTCGATCAGGACGATAAATATCAGGGACCCGATGGGCATGACTGCATAGGTGACGAGCGAGAGCTGGAGCACGGCTGAGCCGCCGGTCATCCCCATGACCACCATGATGATGATAAGGAAGAGCGGCCCGGCGACAAAGAGCGTGACATAGCCTTCAGCAACAAGCGAGAGGACGTTTAAGAACTGCTTCTGCTCAAAGCGGGCTTCCTCCTGGTACATCCGGACCCTCATGGAGAGGAACTCCCCCATGTCCCCGCCGCCATCGATGATGGAAAGGAGATCCTCTAAGAAGAGCTTGAGTTTTTCCGATGGCGTTGTCTCGGAGAGGTGTCGGATCGCCGTGACAACATCGTACCCGAAGAAATCCGCGTCCCGCACGATCTGGCGGAACTCCAGGGCAACCTCGCCGTAGATATCCGCACGCTCCGAGAGGGACTGGAAGATGGGCATCAGCTGGGCGCCGCCTTTCCGCATCGCGTACATGTACGCCACCGCGTTGTGGAGGGTCAGGTTGATCTTGATCGCCCGGTTCGTCTTCTCGATGCCCGGTATCCTTATCAGGAGGGCGAAGCCGAGGTATGCACCAATCACAAACGAGAGGATGAGGATGGTGACGGCAAGGATTTCTGCTGGCAGCTGACCGCTGAAGAAGGTGGGCATCTGGAGCCCGAAAACATTGCTGATACCAATGCGTCCTTGCAGGGACGGCAGAGTAAAGGAGAGGCTGGAAACGAACCCGAGAGCGGCAAAGGCGAACCCGGCAAGGAGGGAGATCTTCACTGAACGCCAGACATACTGCTCGGGTGTCATACCGATCCGGGCGGAGATCATGTCGGCATGGAGACTATTAAACCGGACCGGATCACGCCTGACCCACTGGGAGATAACGTTCCGAAGCATTAGCCGATTACCTTGCGGAGGTCTTCGATATTCTCCAGGACATTCTTTTTGTCGATATAATAAGCATGGAAGAGCGAAGCAACGGAGATGTAATCCCGGATACCCTGTTTCATCATGGCTGAAAGGATCGATTTACGGATGCTGATCTCGCTCTCCATCACCTCGCGGGTCCAGCCACGCCGCTCTGCGATGTCCATGTACACCTGCGATCTCCCGGTGTAGGTGATGATATCGTGCACAGGATCGTACACAAAGACGTTGTTGACGCGGAGATTACCCGAGGAGGGATCTATCCCGGCAATCTCAACGATCTCCTGGGCACGGCGGACCCGTTCGGTTCCATGGTAGATGAGCCCCTGGACGCTGACGATGTTCAAGGCCTGCATCATGTTCCTTGGCACATTGAGGGGTTCGCTCTCCAGACGGTGGATGGCGGCATCGACACTGCCGCCGTGCATGGTCGAGAAGGTTGTGTGGCCGGTGTTCATGGCCTGGAAGAGCGTCTGGGCTTCCTTGCCACGGACTTCACCCACAAGGATGAACTCCGGGCGCTGCCGCATCGCAGCCCTCAGCAGGTCGAACATGTTGATGGCATTTCCCCCCTCGGTCAGTGCTTCGCGGGTCACGCTTGCGATCCAGTTGTCATGGAAGAGCGTGATCTCACGGGTGTCCTCGATGCTGACCACCTTTGCCACGGGGGGGATGAAGAGCGAGACCGCGTTTAAGGAGGTTGTCTTGCCCGATGCCGTTCCCCCGATAAAGAGGAGGCTCTTGTTGTTCTCGATGGCCATCCAGAAATAGACCAGTGCTTCGGCATTGAACGTCCCGTTCTCCAGCAGCTCAACAGGAGAGAACGGCTCTTCCCGGAACTTACGGATCGTGAAGGATGTGCCCCTTGTCGTCACTTCCGTCCCGAACGTCAGCTGGAGACGGGACCCGTCGGGGAGGGTGGCATCGATCATCGGTGCGCCGGTGGAGATATGCTTGCCGGACCGCTGCGCAAGCGTGATGGCAAGGGAGTTGAGGATGTCCGGTTCGAAAGCAATGTTGGTCTTGATATTCCGGTACCTCCGGTGGTAGAGAAAGATGGGGATCCGGTTACCATCGCAGGAAATATCCTCCAGCTGCGGATCCTTCATCAGCGGATCGAGACGCGACCAGCCGATGTAGTTCCGGATCAGGAAATACTGGATCTTGAACCGGGTCGGGGGTTCAAGGATAATCCCATAATCCACGACCAGCGCGTTCATCTTCTCAAGCAGGAGGTGTTTCCGGTCTCTCCGGATCTCATCCGAGGTGAGGATCAGCACATCGCGGAGATCCTCGTGCAGGCGCTCGAGCAGTTCGTACTCGAAATCGGAGAGCGTGGGTTCGAAGAGGAGGTACTCGTCCTGGTTTGTCCGCTTGTTGTGGCCGATGACAACCAGCGAGCAGCCCTGCTCAACCCAGTACTGGTCAACTGCCTCGTAGGTCTCCGGCACCCGTGCCTCTACGAGCGTCCCATGCTGCTCGAAGTCATACTCCTCGACCGGTGCCTTGTCGCTGCCCTTTTCGAGCGAGAGGAGCCGGCGGATCGAGAGGCCGGACTTCTTTCCCGTTGCTCCGGGTGCAGCGGCATCCCCGCTGGTCGCAGGCGCCTGTTTCCCGGTTCCGCTCCCGGTCACGGCACCCCCATCTGCCGGTGATCCGGGCTGCGTTCCGGTCTCGACTCGTTTACGGGATTTGATGAGGTCTCCCAGTCCCATACTCCACGATCTCCCTCTAAAAGATACTGGTGTTCCGATGTATAGTTCGTGAGATCAAATTATATAAGGG
>NZ_PIZH01000399.1 GCF_002835825.1 Methanoregula sp.
CCGGGGCGAACGCATATGCGATGGTTGCGTGGGCCAGGGGAGGGGAGGCGTGGGACTTTTCGTGTCATCGGGTGGTTTTAGATAGGCGCGCTGGTACGGAATGTAAGTGACGGGTTTGGGGGCCACACCTTCGGGCAGGTGTTCATCTACTAGCGGCACCATGGCCTGATCTTCGCGGCCGATAGTGTCATCAATTTCGGGAGCCTGACCAAGGCACGGGCGGATTACAGTTCCCTTGCTGCATTCCTGGTCACCTCGGTCAACGTGGACAGCGACCGGGCAAAACAGGAACGTATTGCGTTGATGGCCCTTGCAGAAGAGACCGACAAGGCCCTTGCATCCTCCGGCCGGCGCTGCCTTATCTGCGGCGGGCACGGGGCGGTCTCGGTTATCGAGAACGGCAAGCTGACTGCCTTTGGCCGGATAGAAGAATATCGCGCAGGAACGACAGACTGATGGTCTGCCCAAATATCATCCGCAATGTATCGTTCTTGAAGAAAAATAAGAAAGGCATTTCCGGCCCGCCCCCGCAGACGGGCCGGATTGCCTGAGGCGAAAAACGGTATTGTAAGGTTACTGTGGAGTTGGGGGCATTGTGCATTGGAAGCAGGAGACACCAATCTTGTCTCCTTTGTCTCTGCTCAACCACGTTTGACCGGCTTTCCTGGTGTCACCTCCGTTTCCTTTTTTTCAATTCTGGTACTCCAAGACGGGTATGTTGTGGACGGTTGCCACGCACGAGAGTGATCCGGGCCCGGAAGATCTTCTGCTCCTGAAATCATCCGGATGACCGGGTTCACAACCCGGTATACCTTTTTTAGGAAATTCCCGGTATCGTCCCGTTTTTTTACCAGCGTTGTCTGTACCGTGCTGTTGCCGGTCAGGGACCGGCTTGCACAATAACCGTATTGTGACAGAACGTACTAATAACTCCCTTTATTTGCATGGCATTTCTGCTTGGCATTAAAAGAGGAATTTTTGCTCACCTTTTTTCGGCGGAAGATTCACTCATTCTTTATCAAAGGAATAGTTCGTGACAATTATTTCCTGGATCCCCTTCCTCCTTTCGCCATTGCAGTTGATGAAACGCTTGGCATTGACTGATTCAATGCAGAAATCAGCATACAGATCCTCGATTTCCGGAACCTTGGAGTTGCTGAGCATGACCCGGACCCCTTTCTTCGTGAGCCGGTGGAACAGGCGTGCGAGCCGCTCCTGCTCGGCAAAAGGGAACCCGCGGGAGTTATAGTCCGTGAAGTTCGCCGTCTTCGAGAGCGGTTGGTACGGGGGATCGAAATAGATGAAATCCCCTTTCTTTGCAGTTTTCACTGCGGATGCAAAATCCCGGTTCTCCACTTTTACCTTCTCAAGCATGGCCGAGAACTTGAGGATACTCGTATCTGAAGGGATGGAACGTTTCTTGTAACTGCCAAACGGGACATTGAACTTGCCCTTCCGGTTCACCCGCCAGAGCCCGTTGAACCCGTGCTTGTTGAGGTAGATGAGCAGGGCAGCCCGTTCGAGACTATGGTTCCTGCTGCCAATCAGGGTATTAAACCGCTCCTTGAGCTTCCGGTACGCTGCTTCATCGTTCTGAAACTCTTCGCTTGCGAGTGCCGTGATGAGCGTTCCCGGAGTGTCCTGGACAACGCGGTACAGGTTGATGAGTTCGCTGTTGAGATCGGAGATGACCGCTTTTTTTAAAAGCCCCTGGTTCTCCAGATGGACAAGCAATGCGCCGCCCCCGATAAATGGTTCGTAATCCGTATCCCAGGATTCCGGAAGGCGGCAGTCCAGCTCCGCGAGCAGCCGGCGGTTGCGGCCGGCCCACTTGATGAACGGCGAGCATGTGACGAGCGGGGAGATCAACGTCCAGATTGATAGAACATCA
>NZ_PIZH01000013.1 GCF_002835825.1 Methanoregula sp.
CCCGGACCGGAGTGCCCTCTCGATACGCAAGATCATCGAAGACAGGACAGGTGTCAGGATAGGGGTCATCGTTGGCGACAGCCGGACCGATGCCATGCGGCTGGGGTGCAGCGGTGTTGCGATAGGAGCGGCCGGGGTCACTTCCGTTATCAATGACCAGGGGAGGTCTGACCTTTTCGGGAGGAAACTCGAGGTCACAAAACGGGCGATTGCAGACAATATCGCATCCGCTGCGGAACTCGTTATGGGTGAGGCCGATGAATGCACTCCCGCCGCCATCATCCGCGGGATTGGTCTTCCAATCGGGGACCATATCGGTGTCGAGACGATCGATGCCACCGAATGTCTCTTCATGGGGGCGTTTGCCAAAAACCGGATGCAGGGGTGAGATTACCGTCTCCGCCGTTTTGCGAAGGTAATCTTTGCCTCAAGCGCTTTTTTCTTCTCCTGGATAACACCCGGGAGAGCATTGTCCACCACAAGGGATGCTATCTCGGCAAAGTCACGGATCATGTCGATCTGTTCCTCCGGGGTAAAATCCTCTTCATCGATCAGTTCCCGGAACTCAGCCTCGCCTTCAACCGCTGATACTGGGGGAGGAAACGTTACGCGGCACTTCGTGTGGCAGTAGCGGCACCGGCTCACGTACTCTCCGGCCATGCGGTCCTTCACGGAAAGGATCCGGAAGTTCCTCCCATCGCACTTCGGGCAGGACCACTCCAGCGTAAGCGCCTTTAAGATCCCCTCTGCATGCTTTGAGAAGAGTGATTCAAACATCAGGAATACCTGCCATGAACACTATAAAAGAGCGTTTTCCGGGCTCCCATATTAAGGAAGCGGATGCGGGGGCTGCTCCCCTTCACCCACTCTTCCATGATCCGGCTCTGACCACTAGTATTCCATAAGGACGCGCAGGATATTCTCATGCTCCCGGCCACCCGTTCTCTTCGAATGTGATCAATCCCTTGTGGTAACATTGATTGGATGAATTATCTGCAACAGGGCACCCCTTATGAGGATAAAAGGAAATTATTGAACCAGGGCTTTGACTATGTGAGAATGGTGACTGGCAGGGAGAAGCCACAATAACCCCTATGCAATCGGGCGAAAAGGGAAAAAGCGTTGTTACCCGTTCTGCATGCATCCTGAAAGGGAGACCCCCGGGCACCCTGATATTTCCGGGTTCCCCGACAGCCTCGCAGGGAGGGTGTGCTGATATATGGCATTCCAATGCCAGCAGTGCGGCGAATGCTGCAGCTCCATGGGCTCGGTCATCAGCATCCGTGAACAGACCGAGCCCTTCGAATACCGGCTCTGGTTTACGACTACCCTGGAGGAACGGCAGGTCCGGATCGATCCGGACAAACGGGATCTCTTCTCTTCGCAGGATATCCTGGCGAAAAGGCCGATGGCCTGTCCATTCCTCCGCGAGCGTACGCCGGGAGCGATCATCTGTACGGTCCATTCCACCCGTCCCGACCTTTGCCGCCAGTATAGCTGCTTCCGGATCCTTGTATGCAACAGGAGGGGAGAGCGACTTGGTCGCGTGATGGACAACTTGAAATATTTCACAACCATGGACCACGAGCTCCGCACCGTCTGGGACAAGGAGATCGCGCCGATCACCATCGCTGATGAGGCTTGTTGGGAAGAAGAGGTTGAGAGGATCCTGTCGGCAGCAGGATACCGTGTATTACACTGACGCGCCGTTGTGGGAACTGTCAGGAGGTGCCAGAATCGCTTCCCTGCGTTCCTGTGACGTCATCGCAGGAAAGACCCAGCTTCCTGCATGCTGCCCGTGCCGCTTCCCGCTCCGCCTTCTGGATGCTCGCGCCACTCCCACTACCGAGCACCTGGTTGTTGAAGATCACTTCAAAGGTAAAGACCGGCCGGTGGTCCGGTCCCTCGCGTTTTGTCTCCCGGTAGATGGGAACGGCCCGAAAGCGCTTCTGGAAGTATTCCTGCAGCATCCCGATCGCGTTCTCTTCAGGGCTGGCCTGGTCGATTGGCTCCCGCAGGAGACCGTTGACGAAGAATGCCACCTCGTCAAACCCGATCTCGCAGTACAGGGCACCGATGAATGCCTCGAACGCCCCCCCGGCTATGCGTTCGCCGTACGTATTCTGCCCTGCAATGGCCGGAGGAATGAGACACGAGAAGACTTCGAAATCTACCAGGTTCCGGACAATGGCATCGAGCGCGTGGTTCGAGACGATCCCGCTGATTGCGCGGGTCATCTCCCCCTCGGTAAGCGCGGCATGTTTCCTGGTGAAAAGGGCCTGGGCAACAATGAGATTTACGACACGGTCGCCCAGGAACTCGAAACGCTCCCACTCGGCGATCGAAATGTCCCAGTGGTCCTTTACGGGATCACCGTAGGCTGTGTTGAAGCAGGAGACAAACGTCGTGATGGTCCGCCCCAGGTCCGGCCGGGGTGCACGGAGAAGTTCGATGAGGGGCTGGCACGAGTGTCCGGTCATTTCATGCTATTCGGATACCTTATAAGATATTGTTATCGTTTCCGCACACAGCGTACGCGACCAGTATCGGTTGCAAGGGAGAAACCGAGGCTCTCGAGGTATGCCCGGCTCTTCCCGGTGCCGTGGATCAGGAGTTCGACCAAGTCATCCTCTTCGTCAATATCCGTATGGAGCCGGAACGAGTCCACCACCTCGACCGAAAGCCCGGCATCCGTGGCGATCTTCATGTGCTTCAAAAAGCTCGTGCCATAGTAATCGACATGGAATTTCTTTGGCTCCTTCATGAAGATGACATTCGTGCCCCCGCCCCGGCCGGGAACGATTGCCATGTCCTTTGTCGTTGACGTGACACGGCGGATCGATGCTTCGTCGGCAAGCGGGAGGTCAGCCATCAGGATAAGGAGGCCGTTCTCTACCGTGGGGAGGATCTCGTTTAAGGTCTGGTTCAGGTCAGCATCCTTCACGGTCACCTGCACAAGCTCCGAATCAAAGAGTTCCGTTCCCACGACAACCGGGCTGCACATGGCGTCCTTTGCTGCGCTGACCACATCCTCGAGCATCGCAAACGCGAATGCCTCACGCTCTTCCTGCGAGAGGAGGGAGGAGAGTCGCGTCTTCGGGTTCTTCGGCTTGTACGGGATCAACGCATGCGGGCACATACCAGAGATCGTGTGCAGGGTGACCAAAAATAGGTGCTGATATGCACCCGTGAACGAAATGAATGGTTTAACATTTTTGCCGTCCCAGATTCCGGTAATGGATGGACCAAAATATACCATAAAGAAACTGCCCGCCCGCACCGTGGTCGGTATTGCCCGCCGCACATCGAACTCGGAGGCGGCAGGCATCATCCCGGGATGCTGGCAGGCATTTCTCCAAAACAATGGGCCGGCACGGATCCCTCACCGGGTGAACCCCCCGGTCATGTATGCGGTCTACTCGGATTACGAGAAAGACTGGACCGGGACGTACTCGTACCTGCTCGGGTGCGGCGTGACCCGTGCCGACAAAGTGCCGGAAGGTTTGGAAGTCCGTCATATCCCTGCCCAGACCTACGCGGTCTTCACGGCAAAGGGCAAAATGCCGGACGAGATCGTGGGTGTCTGGGCGAATGTCTGGTCATCGGATCTCCCGCGGACGTACACGTTCGACTTCGAGGTGTATGATAAGCGGTTCGCTCGTCCCGTGGCAAAGGAAGCAGATATATACGTGGCCGTGGATCCGGACCAGATGAAAGAAACCGCCTGACCTCCACCTTTTATTCTCAAACTGCTTCACTCATGCCGCAAAGGAAAGGAATGCCGGCACGAATGCCAGCAGGACCGCAACGGCCACGGGGATGACAAGATTATCATCGACAGGGGAGATGAGTTCGATGATCCCTGCCAGTACCGCGACTGCGGCAGCCCCGGCAGGAGTCAGGAGCGGCAGCAGGACGATGGCCGTTACAGCAATGCCGGAAAGGGTACCCTCCCATGATTTACCATTGTAGATACGGTGTGTCCCGAACCTCAGCCCTGCAATTGTTGTCACACTGTCAAGGACCGCGAGCGTGACAATTGCCGGTACCGAGATGGTGACGGGAAAGAGAACGACCACTGCAAGAACGCTGACAGCAAAGGTGAGTGCCCCCCGACCGGGAAGACGGTCGTTCCGGTCAAGGTGCCCGACCAGGAACGAGAAGAGCGGGATGTTATGCCCGCGAAGGAGAAGGTCCACCAGCACAATGCCGATTAAGAGCCCCCCGGCAAGGATCGCGGTCGCTGCTGCCTGCCCCGCGATGTGGACCATTGCTGCCACGAGAACACCCAAAATGAGGTGGATGAGTTTGCGGACAAACTCCTGCATTGGTGAATCTTTGTTGCAGGGAACAAAAAAGCCTCTGATAGTGGAGGCGGGAGAATGCCGCCCCCACAGACCTACTGGACCGGAAGCGGGGTTTCCTCTCCCCCTTCGCGGTACGTGCCTTCGGGCAGCATGATGACAAAACGCGCTCCTTTCCCCGGCTCCCCGTTCTCCGTTACCGTTATTCCGGTCATCGCGAGGATTTCCCGGGCCAAAAAGAGCCCCCAGCCGGTCCCTTTGCCATAGCCCCGTTCAAAGATCCGGTCCTTGTCCGCGGCAGGGATACCTTTCCCGTTATCCTCGATGATCACCTGTGCGTGAGTGCCGAGGTCCTCGAACATAATCCGAATTTCTGTTGCCGTTCCCCCGTATCTGGCGGCATTGTCGAGAAACTGGAAGAGTGCCTTATCCAGGAAACTGTCGGCAAACACCGCAACCCGGCCCACAGAAACAATGACCTTGATTGCCGGATTGTCAAAAATTTCCATGGCGCGGTGGACCGCATTGTCCAGTCCCTGCCAGCGGGGGGGTTCAACCGCAAGGTTCTGGTAGTCCTTGGCAAACTGGAAGAGACGCCGGATCTTGTCAACCGCATACTTCTCGCGCTCGATATAGGTCTTCTGTTTCTCATCAGTGACAATCATCTCGAGCAGTTCATTGTACCCGACAATCGCGGTCATCTGGTTGAGTACATCGTGCCGGGTGACACTGCCGACAAGCTGGAGCTTCTTTTTCAAAAACTCGTTCTCGGCTCTGAGGGCAGCAATCTCCTCAGCGGGTGACCCGGTACGGTCACCGTTTCCCCTTGCACTTCCCCCATCACCGTTGTTTTCGAGCATTGACATCTTCAGGTCCCGGTACGCCATGGGCATTCACGGCAGAATATAACAGGTTAGAGATGGTTAACCCCAAACCCTCATTAGGGTTGTCCTTATCGCATGATCGGAGCGAAGACGCGGGACGGATACCAGCCTTCATGAGATCCAAGGAATAAGTTCATGTACATGGATCGCCGCACGATCACCTTTTCAAGAAATGTTTTCCTGCCGCTCACGACCGTGTGCCGGAACCAGTGCGGGTACTGCTGCTTCCGGACGCCAGTCCAGGAAGGCTGCCTCATGGCACCGGCAGAGGTGGAAAAGACCCTGCAGAACGGTGCTGCCCTTGGGTGCACCGAGGCCCTCTTCACGTTTGGCGAACGACCGGAGGAAGAGCCGGGCTTTATTCAGATGCTCACCCCGCTTGGTTATGAGACGATTCTCGATTACTGCGAGGCCATGTGCCGGAAGGCTATCGAGTGTGGCATCCTCCCCCATACGAACGCGGGGATCCTGACATACGAAGAGATGGAGCGCCTCCGTCCGGTCAACGCGAGTATGGGCCTGATGCTCGAGACCACCGCGGAGATCCCCGCTCATGCGACATCGAAGGGGAAGTCCCCGGACGTCCGGCTCGCGATGATGGAGGATGCCGGAAAACTAAAGATCCCGTTCACCACCGGGCTCCTCCTCGGTATTGGCGAGACCATGGCCGACCGCGAGGACTCGCTTTTTGCCATCCGCGATCTCCACAGGCGCTACGGCCATATCCAGGAGATCATCATCCAGAACTTCTGCCCGAAACCCGGGACACCACTCGGAAAAACCCCCGTACCCACTACGGATGAGGTCTGCGCAACCATTAAAATGGCAAAGGATATCCTCCAGCCGGATATCGCGGTCCAGATCCCGCCAAACCTGATCGACGCCAGCCTCCTGATAGAATGCGGGGTCGATGACCTCGGCGGAGTCTCCCCCCTGACCATCGATTACGTGAACCCGGAGCACCCGTGGCCGGCACTCGATGAACTGAAAACGATCGCAGGGGACGCCCGTCTTGTGGAGCGGCTCTGCATCTACCAGCGGTACATTGACAAAGGATGGTTCGACCCCGGCATGCAACCCCTGATAAACCGGCTCGCACATACACTACAGGCAAGGAGCAGTGAACCGTGAAACAGAAGGGCCTCCTCTATTCCGGAAAGGCAAAGTCCGTATACCGCACGGACACGAAAGGACAGCTGATCGTGGAGTTCCGCGACGACATCACCGCGTTCGACGGGGGAAAGAAGGATCAACTCAGGAACAAGGGCAGCTACAATGCTGAAGCTTCGGCGTTCATCTTCCAGTACCTGGAGAAGAACGGCGTTAAGACTCACTTTGTGGAGATGCTCGACCCGCGCCGGATGCTGGTGCGGGAACTCTCCATGATACCGCTCGAAGTTATCGTCCGCAATGTTGCGGCCGGTTCCATTGTGCGCAACTACCCGTTCAAAGAGGGGACAAAGCTCAATCCGCCCGTCATTGTCATCGATTACAAGGACGACTCGCGCCACGACCCGATGCTCAACGACGACCTGATCGTTGCGCTGAAACTTGCGACCCTCAAGGAGCTGGCAGCGATCAAGAAAGCCGCCCTCAAGATCAATGCCCTGCTCGTGAAACTGATGGCCGCGCAGGGGATCACGCTTGTGGACTTCAAGATCGAGTTCGGCCGTGCAGGAAAGACGATTTGCCTTGGCGACGAGATCAGCATGGACTCGATGCGTCTCTGGGACAAGAAGACGAAAGAATCTCTTGACAAGGACGTGTACCGGTTCGACAAGGGCGACGTGATGGCCACCTACAATCGCGTTGTGAAACGGATCACGAAGACGGCAGCACAAAAGAAAGTTCCGGCAGGAACTGGCGGAAAGCCGAAGGCAAAACCTATGACGGCAAAGAAACCGAAGGTTGCCGCAAAGAAGCCGGTAAAGAAAAGTGTGGCAAAAAAGAGATGAGTCACGGATCCTGCACCTTGTGGGCTTCCGATCGCAAAGACTAATGTGCCTGATGCCCACACTATGGTGACAAAACTGCCCGAATGGATACTATGACAGAAATACCTTCAGAAGAAGCGGACATGCTCAAATGGGCGCAGGCATATGCGCACAAGCATGGGTGGAGCCTTAATACCGATGAGAAGCAGCTTGGCACCGTGATCCGCGGGCTCGTGCGGAACAAGGCTAAGTTCGGGCACCCGTACTGCCCCTGCCGTCTCCGGAGCGGGGACGAGGAGAAAGACCGGGCCATCGAATGTCCCTGCGTCCATCACAAGGAAGAGGTGGCAAACCTGGGCCACTGCCACTGCAACCTGTATTTCAAGGAACCCCAATAGGCCGCGCAGTTTTCAATGCCCGGTCACGGTCTCCCCCCGCTCACATCCCCCAACCCCCGCATCCTTATTCTGGGAAGCTTCCCGAGCGTCCTCTCGCTTGAGCACCAGGAATACTACGGCAACCCGAAGAACAGGTTCTGGGCAATCATAGGAAACCTTTTTTCCATCCCGCAATCGCTTCCCTACCCGGAGCGTACTGCACTCCTCACCGCGTGCGGCGTTGCGCTCTGGGACGTTGTCGCATCCTGCGAGCGGCCGGGGAGTTCTGACAGCCGGATCAGGAAGCCGGTTCCCAACGACGTTGCAGGGTTTGTCCGGAGGCACCCGTCAATCCGGATGGTTGCACTGAACGGGACAGCCGCCGGCCGGCTTTACCACCGGTTTTGTGAAGTACCTGGCCTGCCCTCCGTAGTGCTGCCTTCAACGAGCCCCGCGAATGCTGCAATGCCATTTGAGGAGAAAGTCCGCGCCTGGGAAGTAGTAAAAAAAGAGATCTGAGCCGGAGTCCTTTCTACCGTTCCATCCGGAACTTCAGGAAGATAACGTGGTAGATCGCATAGAACCCGCAGAGCACCGCTGCCGTGTACCCACCAATGGCTATCCATGAGATTTGAGTGGGAAGCGTGACGGACGAAACCTGGAGTACGAGCGAAGACCCGATGACAAGCGACGCAACGACCATCCCCATCAGGAGCTTGTCGCTGAACCGGTCAAGGGACATCTGGAGTTTCTGGATATCGTTCTCCACGATCTCAAGCTTGAACGAGCCGGTTGACAGCCTCCGGAGCATCAGGTTGATATTCCGGGGCATGTCGAGCAGGGCATCGGCTCCCTCAAGGAGCGCCATTGACGCACGCTTCATGTATCCCTCAGAGAACGTGTTCACATCGGCAAGTTTGGAGAGGTACGGGGTGATCTCCTTGCCGAAGTTGAACTTCGGGTCGAGCCGCACACCGATGTCGAGGACCATAACAAAGACCTTCAACAACAGCATCAGGTTCATCGGGACCTTCAGCCGGTAGCGCCGCATCGCTTCAGTCAGCTCGGTAACAACGAGCTCGAAGTTCAGCTGCGAGACCCCATCCCCGTCGCCACCCGAGAAGTCATGCATCATGATGTAGAGGTCGTCTCTGAGCGCCTCGCGGTCCTCCTCGGCAATCACGATCCCGAAGCCTTCAAGCGAACGTATCATCAGCTCGATGTTGTCCGTTGTCAGGGCAAAGAGGAGGTTGATGAAGTTCTGGCGTTTCTCCGGGCGCAGGATGCCGACGATCCCAAAGTCCAAAAAGACGATGTCCCCTTCTTTTGTCACGAGCAGGTTGCCCGGGTGGGGGTCGCCATGGAAATACCCGTCCTCGAAGATCATCTTGAGGTATGCATGAAACCCGCGCACACCAATGGCATGAGGGTCAAGGCCCATTGCCTCGATGGCCTCGCGGTCATCGATCCGGACTCCCTCGATGAATTCCATGACCAGGAAATGGGGCTTTGAATACTCCCAGAAAATCTTCGGGAACCGGACCCCAGGGAAGTTCTGGAAATTCCGGGACATGCGGTTGGCGTTCCGTGCGTCCCGGGTGAAGTCCAGTTCTTTGACAATCTGGTGGGCGAAGTCATCCACCATCCCCTTGGGATTATAGAGCCGGGTCTCAGGAAGGACGGTCTCTATACGCTCGGCCATGGACTGGAGGATCGCGATATCCAGCTCGATTATTTCCGGGATGCCCGGGCGCTGGATTTTCAGGGCGACCTTGGTCCCGTCTCGAAGGTACGCCCGGTGGACCTGCCCGATGGATGCGGATGCTACCGGGGTTTCCTCAATATCGCCAAAGTAGTCCTCCCACTCGGGGCAGTTCTCCTCAATGATGGTCATGACCTCGGAGAAGGGCACCGGTTTCGCATGGTCCTGCAGCCGCTTGAGCTGCTCGATCATCTCCGGCGGCAGCAGTTCGGTCCTCGTGCTCATGATCTGCCCGAACTTCACAAAGGTCGGGCCGAGTTCCTCAAGGGCAAGCCGTATCCGTTCGTAGATGGTCGTGCCTTCGGCCGCTTTGTCTCCCCCGGGGAGTTTGAACCGTGCCCGCCCGGGAAAGAGCTTCTCGAGGCCGATGCCAAAACCATACTTGCTCAGGATATCCACGATCTGAGCGTACCGGACGATACGGGTGACCATGCGTACCACTTGGATGTGGTGATACTTAATGCGTGCTTTCCGCCAGATGCAGGGATGGCAGGAGGAGTGCGGTTACAAAAAAAGGTGCCAGCAATTACCACCGCGCTGCATCGCCACGCGGCCTTTGTTCAGGGATGGATGCTGCCAAGGTTGTCATCAATGTTCACCGTGAGGGTGAACGGGACTACGGACAGGGACCTGGTGCTCCCTGCAACGGTTACGGGTTCTGCAGAACAGCAGCTGAACGTATTGGTTGAAACCAGCCAGGCGCCGGAGCACCCCTGGCCGGGAAGGACTAAAAAACCTCCCTGTCCTGTACAGGTATCAGCTGCATACCGGGTGACCGGGGCTGCCGTTGTTACGGAAGGGGAGAGGGGCGCAGTTGTCCGCTCAGCCGTGGGTGCTGTCACAACGGTCCTCTGGACAATGGTTGTCACCTCAGCCGGGGTCACTGGAGAGCGGGTCACCGCGGCAGTTACCGTTGGTGTCTTTTTCTGGCTCTCAGGTCCTGGGACGGAGAGGCACCCCGCAGCCAGCGGGAAGAGGATTAGCAACAGGATTGCAGAGAGGGCGAAGATCCCTTTTTCCGCCTTCATAGTGCATCCCTCATCTGGTCTGCGGTATTGTAAAGCCGGAGGGCAAGCGTGTTGAGCTCGGTATTCAGCTCGGTTCCCAGGTCCATGGAGGAAGCAATGTCCCGGTATACCTGGGCAAGGTCGGACAGGTCTTTCTGGACAAGCCTCAGGGGGGTCTTTGTGTTCTGCAGGCTTCCGGTATTGAGCATCCGCTGGGCATTGGTAAGATCGTTCTTGGTCTTTTTCACGAGAGCCTCTGCGTCGTCGATATCGAGCAGGATCGGGATGAGTTCGGCATTCGCCTTATCGCACAGCGCTGTTGCCCGGTATCCCTGGTCGATGAAGAACTGGAACCGGATGGTATCCGGTACCTGTTCCTGGACTTCTGCCAATTTCTGGATGAAATCCTGCGAGAGCGGCTGGATTTGCTGGTTTACAGACCGTATCGAGGTCTCGGATTTGGATGCAAACGCTGCACTCACCGCTGGCTTTCTGGATGCGAAGACATCGAGGGAACGCTGGGCTGTTGTGGTGTCGTATCCCTGCGCTTTCAGGATATCGAGCCGTTCCTGCCCTTCCCGGACCCAGGTGTCGAATGCAGCGAGCTGGGCTTTTGTCCTGATCGTCCAGTACTGCTCCTTTTTCTGCAGGATGTAGGGATTGTTGGTTTTTACATCCAGGATCTGGCTCTCCAGCACGTCCCATTTTCCCTGCCCTTTCGCCATCACGGAGAGGGCCTCTTCAGTGAACTGCCCGGTAGTGTTGCGCATCTCTTCGATCAGCGCGTCAACCTCCGTGCTGGTTGCGGTATCCTTAATGCGCGTTTCCTGCTTCCGGAAATCCGCCAGGAGCCGGTTCATCCTCGTGGTATCCGAACCGTAGAGGGTATCGCAGTACTTGACTGCAATTGCAAGATCGTACTCCTTGTCAAGGGCGGTCCAGGCAAGGTGGGCCTGCCGTATTGCCACGGTATCGGAAATCTCCCCGTCTGCTGCCCCGGCAGGAAGGAAAAGAAGGGACAGGAGGGCGATCGCGGAAACCGTCAGGAGTGTCCACCTCCACCCCTGGCATCTTCTCCCGATAGCGTGCTGTTGTCCCGGCATTATTAATAAAGAAATTATTGTTGTTCAAATATCAAGATTTGCCGGATCCTGCCTTTTTGCCGCATCCATGGCAGATTGTGCGGCATCAGGGTTTCCGGAACACGACTATACGGTTGGAATTCGTACCCTGGGAATTATTTTCAACACCCCAGATATTGGAAGTCTTCGTGAAGACCTGCTGGTTGATAAGGATACAATCGCAGGTAAACCCGGCACGGATCCCGAGGGGGACAACGTGCTCTTCGAGCCGGACGCTCCGCTTGCGCACCTCCCCGACTTCGAAGGCAACATACCCGCCCGGCTTCGTGATACGGTGCAATTCACAGAAGACCTGTCCCATGATGGCCGACCAGCTGTTAATGGTCCGTGCCATCGTGATCCGATTCCCGATCGTCTGTTCGTCGAGACCGTTGAACCAGCAGCGGAGCCAGTTGTCTTCCCGGTACTGCACGATGTCGAGGAACGGGGGCGACGTGACCGTCAGGTCCACGGACTCATCCGGGATCTCTTCTGTTAAGCGGGCATCTTCCGAGAGCAGCCGGGCACTTTTTCCCGCCCGTGCAAGGTTCCGGCACTCATCTTCGGTGAGCGTCCGGAGCAGGCTCTTTGTCTTGGAGAGGATGATCTGCCGGGTATCCCGGTATTCAGGCACCTGGCTGCGCTTTTTATTGATCTTCTCCTGGCTCTGGGGCGAGACCGCCTGGTTGGGCGGGAGCGTATAAACAGAGAAAAATCCCTTTGAATGCCCCGTCAGGCGGTTGGTTGCTACCATTGCAATCCAGCGATCGATCATATCGTCGCGGTGCGTTGTCCTCCTTGCCTGAAGGTATTCCCTGAGGGCCGCAATCTCCTGCTCTGTTGCGGGATGGTAGAACATCGACAGGTCGATATCCGCCCCGCTCCCCTCCTTTGGGATCAGCGCGAGTCGCTTCTCCACCTGGGCAAGATCCGGGGGGAAGAAACGGGGCTCGGTCATCACGCGGGAGAGCGGGTTGATATCGTTTGCGACAACGCTCCTTCCCATGAGTGCAGCTTCGATAACGGTGGTTCCCCTGCCGCTGAAGGGATCGTAGACAACATCCCCTTTCTTTGTCAGGAGGGAGATGAAGAACCGAGGCAGCTGCGGCTTGAAACACGCACGGTACGATATCTCATGGAGTGAACCCCCCTGCCGCTGCCGGGAGGTCCAGAATTCCCCGGTGAATTTTTTCACCTCCTGCTCATCGAGCGTTGTTGGTTCCTCCTGCATGGACGGGCCTGCGTACAGCACCATCTCATGCAGGTAATCCGCCAGGTCCATACCAGCGGGAAGGGTTACGCCGGGCGTCATGTCGTACGAAGTGGTTGGCTAGGAAAGGGTATATGCTGTGTGGTGTGATGTTGCCGCCACCGATATGCTCACATGCCGGGGAGAGAATATGGTCTTTTACAGTGCGTTGCGATGACAATAGGAACGGATCTCTCCCGCGGGGCCGGCCGGGAGTTTATGGAAAGAACAAAATACCGCTTAATCGGGAAGAGCGACCAGCAGAGGGGTGTGCCCCAGCCTCCGCTTGAAGTACCGGCCGAACCGGGCAAGGCTATTTTTGATCTTCCCCTGCCAGCAGCCTTTGACATTCCCCACGTGGATCTCCGGACTGCTATCGAGCAGAGGCAGAGCGTACGGCAGTATATTCGCGAATCCATCACGCTGGATGAACTCTCGTTCCTCCTCTGGTGCACGCAGGGTGTAAAGAAGGTATACGGGTCCCAGGCAACCTTCCGTACGGTCCCTTCGGCCGGGGCGCGGCATCCATTCGAGACGTACCTGCTTATCAATGACGTGGAGGGGCTGGAGCCGGGACTCTACCGGTTCCTGGCACACTCCCACCGTATCCAGCAGCTTGACACCGATCCACACCTTTCCCAAAAGGTCAATGCGGCCTGCTTCGACCAGCAGTTCATTCTCAGGTGCAGTGCGGTCTTCCTTTGGACTGCCGTTCCGTACCGGATGACGTGGCGCTATGGTGAGCGGGGGTACCGCGATCTCCATCTCGACGCGGGCCACGTATGCCAGAACCTGTACCTTGCTGCCGAAGCCGTGGGATGCGGGGTCTGTGCCATTGCGGCGTTCGATGACGACGCCATGGACCACCTGCTCGGGATTGATGGCGAGAACCAGTTCCTGATCTATCTTGCAACCGTCGGGAAAAAAGAAGGGGGGCCTGCCGGTTACTGACTATGATGTGTGGGCCCCGACTGCATCAAATGCAGCCGGGTAACGGACCATGCCCCCGATCCCGTCGAGCGCCCCGGGCTTTAAGGAGAGTGCCATAAAGGCATCATCCGGACAGGGGAACGGTGGTATGATCCCTGCATCGCTGGCAGCCGTAAACCCGAACCGGGGATAATACAATGGATGACCGACCACGATCACGATGTGGTGGCCGAGACGCCGGCACTCATCCAGCCCCTCCTCGATAAGAGCTGCCCCGATGCCCCGGCACTGGTAGTCCTGGTGGACACCGAGCGGGGCGAGTGCCAGGGCTGGTGACGCGACCGTTCCGGATACAATCTGAACCGGGGTGAAGAGGATGTGCCCGATGATCCGGTCGCCATGCACGGCAACAAAAGAGAGATCCGGGTTGACAACGCCATCGCTGCGAAGGGCATTGACAAGCCGCGATTCCCCGTCCTGGCCGAAGGCCTGGAGGTGGACTTCGGATATTCCAGGGG
>NZ_PIZH01000400.1 GCF_002835825.1 Methanoregula sp.
CAACACCAGACCCACCGCCCTGCCGGCCTGGACCGCCGCCAGGATCTGGTCGCAGCCGAACGCTTCACAGCCCGCCCCGTCGCCTTCCGGCTGCCCGATGACCAGAGTGATCTCGTCCCTGCCGGAGACATTCCGGGCATACTTCGCAGCATCGAGGGTTGTCTCAAGGTTTGTGCCGCTGTTGGCATTGTCCACGATAAGAACACCCCCTTCATGCTTTGCTGACATCCGGCCGGAAAGGGCGGTGAATGCGGCGAGCGGGGCCGGGTCGATCCCAAGCATCACCGCAGCGGTGCCTGCAAGGGCAAGAGAATTGCGGTAAGCTGGCAGGGCAAGGAGGGGGTTTTCAAACCGGTAGATCGTGCTGCCCAGCGTAATGGTGCAAACAGCGCCATCGCATTTCGCTGCATCCTGGAGGAGCACGGCCCCGTCAGATGTCTTGTCTGCAACTCTCCCCGGGAGCAGGAGGGCCCGGCAGGACCGGGCTGATGAGAGTTTTGCTTCAAGAGCTGACTTTTTTCCCGCAGCGAACCGGTAATCGCGGGAAGAGGTGATGATGCCCAATCTCCCGGCACCCGTGAGGCCAAGCGATTCTTCGGTAATCAGCCAGCCGCCGGCTTCACGGGCGAGCCGGACTGCTTCCAGCACCGAACCGGGTGTGATACTGGAGCGGGAGATGAACGTCTTTCCGGGATACCGGAAGGTTCCGGCGGAGGTATGAAGCACGCCGGGCCCGGGCAGGAGTAAGGCAAGTGCATGGGCGGTCGTGGTCTTGCCCCGGGCTCCGGTAATCTCAACCATGATCTCCGGAACATCGCGCCCAAGCAGGTGGCGGACCGCGTCATGGTGAGTGATAACCGCTGCTGTCGCGTTTTTGATCAAGGGGTGATCCGGGTCCAGATGTACGGGCGCAGTGATGAGATCATACGTTTTAGAATGTGCCTCCTCTACGCTGACCGGGCCGGTACCGCGGTACACATCAACCAGATCGACCTGGTTGCCGCGCGAGACGAACGCAGCGGCGATCGGTTGCCCGCCGTGGATCGAATCCAGCACCAGGATCTTCATACAAAAAAGGATCAGAGGGTGAGAGCCTTGTTCGCGTTCTTGACCATGAGGTCAGCGAGGAGAGGGTCGCTTCCGATGGGATCGGCGTACACGAGCGGGATGCTCTTGCCATTCAGCTGGAATGAGCCCTTCTTGACGCCCTCGGGCAGGCCAATCTCGCCGGGAATGTCCTTCTCGATGTGGACACCTTTTGCAAGGAAGAGCGGTACAACGATCAGCGCGTCGATCTGCTCAGTTTTGAATGCCTCCATCGATTCCTTGATGGTCGGCTTGTTCATGTTCATGAAGCCACACCTGACGATAAAATCATTATTTTTCGCCCGGATCATGGCCGCGGTCTTCTCAACGAGTTCCTGGTTGTAGGGCATCGTGCTCCCGTGCCCGACAAGTAACATTCCCTTCTTGCTCATGGGGGTATCTCCACTGGGTCCAGGCCCGGACTGCGTCCGTTCACCTGAAATGACGTGTTTTCGTATGCTGAAAAATCTGCATAAGAAAATACTACGTATGAAAATCTACCTGTAATCGTAATAACTTTCGTATTTGGATTAGGTGAGGATGGAAAAGCGTGCGCGTCCCTCCACTATCACTTTCGGCCTCCCCACCCAATGGTTTTATGCCCCAGCCATCGCACCGTTAGTAAATGAGTGATTTCGAGCGGGAGATCGTCCACTGCCTGAACCGGTTTTTTTTGGCAAACCACATCCAGGGATTTGCGTACCGCCTCAAGCAGCACAAGTTCACGAGCCAGTACGTAGATGTCCTTGTTGAATCGCTCAACCCGACCTATTACCTTTCGTTTGAATGCAAGTCGATTT
>NZ_PIZH01000401.1 GCF_002835825.1 Methanoregula sp.
CCCGTGCCCGGGCGGCGTTAGGTTTTGTCATCTTGCGGAGGGACCTGACAACATTTGGCCGGATCAAGCGAATCCGGGCTCATGTGTGTGAACCCGATGAGATCCTCATCCTCTTCAGGACAGACGTCATCCAGCTCCGTATGCTGCCAAAAACCCCCGTCATCTCCCGCGAGATCTGGACGCTCTCTCCCTGGAATGCGTGGCAGTTCTTTGTTATCGAAGATGACCAGATCACGGAAATCCGGTACGAAGTCCCACCGGAACTTCTGCCCGCAGAGACCATAAGCACGGGGATCTCTGCGCAACAACCGCTGCCCGCAACGCGTTGTGCCACCGAACCTTCCCCCACAGGACCGGAGCCAGGTGCTGAGGTTACGGTCGGGAGTATCCCGGGGCCGGTTGGAGGGGGTGCCGGGATCACCTCTTCTCCGATGGTTGGGGAGAGTCGCGATGAGGGGCAGGGGCCGAAACCGGCCTGATTCGTAGTTTTTGATTAATCGGAACCCCGTAAGGCCCCGGATGCAAAAAAACATTTACTGCCGACCGGCCTGATTGGGGGGTGTTTCCAAAGAGTTATTCCAATATCCACAATATGCTTCCGGATAGGGAATTAAAAGAATTAAAAGGTGTTTTGACCGGCCTGTACAGAACTGTTTAGGAAGAGAAAGTCCCTGTGGGGCCTAGCTGAACTATGGGGCTCTGTCCATGGAAAACGCGATCCGGCCGTTCCGTGAGAGATCCCCTTACCGGCCCGGCCCGAGATCCCCTGTCCCGGTGATCTTCCCACGGCAGACGGTACAGATCCGGTCACCAGTCGCCCTCGCATCACCGAGCCGGTGCGTTACCATGATGCACGGGATCTTCAGGTCGGCCACGCACTCCCGCACAACCTCCCGGACAGACCTTCGGCTCTCGTTATCAAGACCGGAGAACGGTTCGTCCAGCATGAGGAGCAACGGCCCGGTGGCAAGCGCCCGGGCAAGGGCCACCCGCTGCTTCTGCCCGCCTGATAGCCCCGCAGCCGGTACTCTGGCAAGCTCGCGGATGTTCATCCGGTCGAGCCAGTGGCCGACCCGTTCTTCAATGACCGCAGCATCGCAATGCCGGGCACGCAGGCCGTACGCAATGTTCCCGGAAACGCTCAGGTGCGGGAAGATTGCGGAACGCTGGAGGACGTACCCGATCTTCCGCTGCTCGACCGGGACATTGATAGCGGACCCCGAGTCGAAGATCGTGGAGCCGTTGAACCGTATCATGCCAGAGTCCGGTGCAACGAGTCCGGCAATGACGTTGAGGGTCGTGGACTTGCCTGCGCCATTGTCGCCCATCAGCACAAGGATACGGCCATCATCAACAGAGAATGAAAGGTCGAGCGGGAAATCGCGGAGTTTTTTCCGGATCGTAACCTCAAGCATGCGGCACCTCCGTCTTTGCACAGGAGCGGACCGCGATCATGATCGCAAACGAGATGAGGACAAGCAGGATCGAGATGGTGAGCCCGGCATTGAAGTCCCCGGCCATGTTGACATAGACCGCAAGCGGCATGGTCTGGGTGACGCCCGGCAGGTTGCCGGCAAACATGATCGTTGCCCCGAACTCGCCGAGCGCCCGGCCAAAGGTCATCACAGCCCCGGAGACGAGGCCCCCGGCCGTGAGCGGGACAACAACGGTGGCAAAGACACGGGCCGGGGATGCACCCAGCGTCCGTGCGGTCAGCTCGTACGCGGGGTCGAGCTGGTCGAAGAGCGATTTTGCCTGCCTGAGATAGAAAGGCGAAGCAACGAAGATCTGCGCCATGATCACGGCAAGGGTAGTGAACGCAATGGAGATGCCAAAGAGGTTTGCGTACTGCCCGACAAGGCCCGCCCGTCCATAGAG
>NZ_PIZH01000402.1 GCF_002835825.1 Methanoregula sp.
TCCACACTCACGCGGTCCCCGCACTCCCGACATGGCTCTCGCCCGGGCAGGCCCGGGTCGTGCCGGTGACCGAGAAGCACCTTGCGTTTGCAGAAGAGCTGATGGCCCAAATCAGCGCAGCACAGATCCGGTGCGACATGGACGACCGAAACGAGACCATGGGCAAGAAGGTCCGGGAAGCAGGTATGGATTGGGTGCCGTACGTGATCGTTGTCGGTGATGAGGAAGTCGCATCGAAGAAGCTGACCGTGACGATCCGGAGGAAGTCGCAGCCGAACAAGCCGCACAAGGAGCAGCTTGCCGTTGATGCGCTGATCGCTTTTGTGAAAAAGGACGTCGAGGGAAAACCGTTCCGGCCGCTGTATACCCCGAAGAAACTCTCGCAAAAGGCGAGATATATCTGATACTTTTTTTTGTCAGTTCTTCTTTTCCCAGGGCAGGATCAGCGGGGTTCGCCCTCCTGTCGTTGATCTTTTATCGTAAGGCCTGAATCACGGTCAACGATTTCTGCCTGGATATGATGAAATACCGAATTGAATTCACTGAGTTTTTGCCGTATGTATTTCTCCCCGTCTTCTGTGGGATGGTACCGTATGGATTTGCCTGCAGTACTGGTTTGGAGATATCCCATTTTCTGGAGAGAATACAGGTATGTATAGACCCGTGCTTTGGGTATCGAAACATTATACCGACGCTGAATTTCCTGAAGAATATCGTAACCGGATACCGGTTTTTTGAGAAGGGAAAGTATCACCGGTTCAAGGACCTTTTTTACAATCTCATCAACAACGGGCTGGGGAAGGAAGGCGAGATGTTCAAAGGGGAACGTGTAATCCGCGCAGGAGATGACCGTTCCCCGCGTAGTGGTCACCAGGACTTTGGGGATCTTCTGTGACAGGGCCTTTACCAGGTTTTCGTCGTTCGTTTTGACAAGGACGGCAATTATCCCGGCAACTGCCATTCCCCGGTTTTTCCGTTCGGTTAAGAAATCAGTTACTGAGAGAACAGCGGATTCGTCACAAGGCCCGGAGAAATCGATGATAATTTTCCGTGGGGCCGGAGAGTATCCATCAGCACGATCAAGGAAATCGGACAACGTCCGTTTCAGGGCAGATGTCTCGCCCTCTTTCATCCTGCACAGCAGGATCTTTTCATCCTGGACTTCCCGCAAAAAATCCCGGTGGGCTTTCGATATTGCGTAGGCAAAAAAGATATCCCCCGTTGTTTTCACGGCTCTCTCAAGATATGATGCAAGGAGAATCTCCTTCTCCTCTGCATTGTTGTACAGCAGGAGGATGAGGTCCTGGAAAAAATTTTCCATGAGCAGTGAGCGGATTTCCGTAAGCCCGGGCTTGTCATCACGGGCATACACCACTCCGGATGTTTCGGCCCCGTTTGCCTCCCGGTCGCCGTGGTGCTTCTCCTGATCTTCGGCAGATTTCCTTGAAAGGGCCATCTCTACTGCAACCTTCATATCACGATCGGAAAAGGGTTTGAGGATATACCCATACGGCAGGGTGTCTTTTGCCCGGGTGATGGTTGCATCGTCAGCATAGGATGTGATAAAAATTATCGGGATCTGCAATTCATCCCGGATAATCCTCGCGGCATCAATCCCATCCATAGTCCCATGAATATGAATATCCATTAACACTACATCGGGGACATATTCACGTGCTTTACTAATCGCCTCATCTGCGGTACTGACCGCACAGAGGGGATAGTACTCGAACATTTCAAGTGTTTTTACTATGTCCCTGCTGATGACCGCTTCATCCTCAACCACAAGAATTGTCGGCTTGTCCACAACGGTCCCCGGTCCTGCCGGATTGATACTGGCATCAGGCTGCTGATTAACGGATTGTATCGGAT
>NZ_PIZH01000403.1 GCF_002835825.1 Methanoregula sp.
GCGGAACACGATACTGGTTCGGGCTTATCTTCTGCCATCGGATTCCATCATCATCAATCGCAATAACAGAATTGTGGCCCTGTGTTCCGCCGGAGTTGACAACGGCCACGTGTCCATCGGCTGACAGAGCGTAACTCGTAGGCGCAGGAACGGGCAAGCGGGAAAGGACCGACCCGTTGCCAGCGAAATGAAATACCGTGTCCCCAGAAAAATCGCGGGTGAGGCTGCGGGAAAAGATATTACCCTCCTGCCCGTCGCCGGATAATGCGACCTGACTGTTGCAGCCAAACCCGGACCGGTTCCAGAGGAGGTAGCCTTTCTCATCGAAGTAAAACAGATTGCCGGAGAATGTGGTTGCGGCAATGAACCGGCCATCATCAGAGGTGGCGATGCCGGTGACCGGATCGCTGATCCGGTAAACCCATCGGGGGGATCCATCAGGTGTAAACGAACCGACCATTCCGTTTGTCCCCCCGACCGCTATCGTATCACCACTGCCGGAAACGGCAGTCATCGCCGGGTTGCCATTCAGCGCCACGCTGAAAGCATCACAGGATTGCGGAGAAATGGCTGACGCGAAGTGAATGAGACTGAACAGGACTACCATAATGATCAGGATTTTTGGCTTCATGCGTCTCTCCATTTTTCCGGAATTAAGTCAACCTTGTTTCCTGATCCCGAACAGTATCCCACATCCCGCAACAATCCCGCATATCGCAACAACCATGGCCGGGCTCCCCTTCTGCGTAGAGGGCGACGGGACTCCCGGCATACCCGGTGCTGTTGTTGGCGTATCATAGGGTGCGGTCCCGGGCAAAGGAAGAATCGTGATCTCCCGGATAACCGTGCTGTTGGGAACAACGTTCCCGTCAGGATCCACAACAGAAATCCGCACCGCATTCTTGGTTATCCCTTCGCGCACAACGGGTGCAGTACCCTGCAGGGTAATCGCAATGCGCTCTTCGTTCAGGTCACCCGGGTAGGAGAGTTCAAAGCCGCTCAGGCTCAGCACTGCGCCGTGAGGGATTGGGCGCGTGTTTTCAACGCCATCAAGGACAAGGGCGTAGGACCAGCGCGGGTTCTCAAGCCCTGTGGAGAAGACAAGATAATGGTCTGGAGGGAATGTCTGTTTACCTCCCATGGGGAGATAGACGGTGGCGGTGACTGTCACGGGCGTTCCGGATCGGACCGGGCCGCTGGGATCAGCAACAATCTCCTCTTCCAGCGTGAAGCTCTCTTGCCGGACCGTGGCGGCTGCTCCGGGTTTTACGAGCAGAACCGGCGTCGTGCCATAGGGAGAATATGCGAGATGGTTCCGGTCGTGCGGTCTGCTCACGGCATAGACAGTGTACGTACCGGGGGCAAGCGTGCTCTTTGATGTGTCCCATACAAAGGACCATCGGTTGTCCGCCCCCACGGCGGCCGTTGCGAACGTGGAGGTGTCGCCCTCGACAACCCCGGCAGCGGGCGGGTAAGCGTTCTGGATCTGCGATCCGTTCGCCTTGAGGTTGGGTCCGGTGATGAAGAGATACGTTGTGCTGGAGCCAGTGTTGGTGCCGGTAACGGTGATGGTATCGCCCGGATGATAGCGGAAGTCCGGGTCATTCTCTCTGCCTGCAGGAGGGAGCACGTACACGGTAACTTCTCCTTGTTCAGCGGGTTGCACTCCGCCCGTGTCGGGGGTTATATCCGCGGATTGCGGCATGCCGGATGCCGTGCAGGCAAAGAAAAGCACGACGATGAAAACGAGCAGCGGGTTCAATCTCATAAAAATATATATGAATAATTTCTATTTATGTTTTGCATAATTATCCTGCAATGAAAAGATCTGTCGTGGAATGGATCGTTCGCTGAAAGA
>NZ_PIZH01000404.1 GCF_002835825.1 Methanoregula sp.
TGTGTATAAGGGACAGGGGCTATATTATATGGCAAGGACGGTGGTTTTGGGGGTGAATGCCCCATCCCCCGCATCACGTGGTCCCTTCACATGAATGGTGTTCGGGTCTGCCCGTGCTGGTTATTCCGGCTTCCCGGCACGGATCTCATCAATGAACGCGAGCAGCCGGGCATGGTACTCCTCGGCCATGACAAGAGCCTGCAGGGAAGCATTGCAGGAGCAGTTCGCGAGGGCAAGGGTGCGGAGTTCTTCGCTGTGCGGGGAGCCCTGCCCGTAGATCCGGTCGACTGTCTGCCAGGTCTTCGAGCACCAGCGGACGAAGTCGTAATAGTCAAGGCCGGCCCCGTCTTTTTTCACCACATTCAGTGCTTCGATCCGCTCCCGGAGTGCGAGCACGGCATCCTCCGGCGCAACGCGTATTGTCACCATGCGAAAAAAATCAGGCAGTCCCGCACTTGTGTTCAAGCCGCATGATGTAGTAGACAACGGCAAGCATGAAGAAGCCGATCGCCATCAGGGCGATCCCCTGGATGTCGTCGCCAATGGGTGGCATAACGATGACCCAGATGCTGGCACCGATGACACAGAGGGCAAGGACTATCGATCCGTACTTGACAAGCTGGTTTGTTTCCATGGATGATCCTTGAATGGTACGAAGGATATCCGGTCTAATAAAGAGATCCTTTCTCCATCTTCGCCCGTTATGTGAAGGTATCTCCGTATACGGAGTAGGGCCAGATACCTCTAGGGCAAATAATTATGTACCACCGCATGCCTTCACTTCTCTTAAGGTGTGCACGTTGAACAGTCGCTTTTACAACGAGAAGATCGAGACCCTGCCACGGTCCGAGCTCGATGCCCTGATCGATGAACGGGTGAAGTACACGGTCAGCTATGCGAACGAGCACTCGCCGTTCTACCGGTCCTGGTTCCGCGAACACAAGATCAATCCAAAGAGCATCCGTGAGCACGAAGACTTACAGGAGCTCCCGATCATCTCCGGCAGCGCTGTCCGGGCCAACCAGCCGCCGAACCGGCCGGACTACGGTTTCCTCTCCGCAAGCCCGCAGGATATCTTCACGATCCACGAGACGAGCGGGACGAGCGGCGTCCCGAAGAGTTTTTTCCTCTGCTGGGAGGAATGGGAGCGGCTTGCCGAGAAATATGCCCGCATCTTCACCTCGCAGGGATTTACCCGGGGCGACCGGATGGTGATCTGCGCCTCGTACGGTATGAACGTCGGGGCGAACACCATGACGCTTGCGGCCCGGGACCTCGGGGTCACGGTCATCCCGTACGGCAAGTGCACCTTCCCGCTCCGCGTGATCACGAACTACCGGCCGACCGGGATCGTAGGCAGCGTCTTCAAGCTGATCCGGCTCGCCCGGCAGATGGAGGCAGAGGGCCTGGACCCGAAGGAGTCGGGGGTGACAAAACTCATCGCGGGTGGCGAGGCCTTTGCGGACGAGTCGCGGGCCTACCTTGCCGAACTCTGGGGCTCGGATGTCTACAATACGTACGGGAGCACGGAAGGGTCGATGTGCGGGGAGTGCACGGCAAAGCAGGGTCTCCACGTGCCCGAAGACCTTGTCCATCTGGACCTCTACGACCCGCAGCTGAAGGATTTCGTGAAGGAAGGTGAGTGCGGGCGGATCGTGCTCACGACCCTGCTCCCGGTCGGGGCAAAGTGCGGGATGCTCCTCATCAACTATGACACTGATGACACGACTGTTGTCACCAGCCGCGGGAAGTGTGCCTGCGGCAGGACCCATATGCAAATCTACACCCCCCAGCGGGAGGCGGAGACGTTCTGGGCCCATGGCACACCCATGAACCGGGTGGATGTGGAACGCGG
>NZ_PIZH01000405.1 GCF_002835825.1 Methanoregula sp.
GTACAGAATGAACATAACCTGTTCCGGATTATCCTGGAGTAGCGTGTACCCGACAACCTGCTGGAAAGCGTCGATGAGTTCCCGATCTCCGTTGAAAATGAGGTTGAGATGCTGCAGCCAGAGCGGGCAGGCCTCTCCGGGCTTGAACTCGACTCCTGCGATCTTCGTCAGGTAATCAAGCTTGTTGTGCTCCATGAGCTCGCAGGAGATCAAGTTCAAGGTCCCATTCGGTAAGTTCAGAAGGTATGCCCGGGCGTCAAGGTCTTTTGGCTCGATCGCCAAGACCGATTGTGCCAGATAGAGCGCGGCATCGACACGTGGCCGCGCCTGACTGGCAGCCGCCCACTTATACAACCGCGCTGCAGCGTCACTGAATTCTTGAGACCCAGCTTCATCCCCGATCCGGACAATTACGTCCTTAGCGAGTTCGATCGATCTTCCCGTGAGGTCCTTCCCCCACCGCTTTCCGTCCCAAATGAACCAGGATCGGTATCCATGACAGTACCTGGCGATCCCTCTTTTCCGGAATGCGAACCGTTGCGAGTTGCCGATATCAGATGTCGGATATTCTTTGCAGGCGAGATCGTGACGGACATTTCGCTCTCGGACTTCGTTCACTTCTACCGGTCGCGGTAAAACGATGGCCGTGCCATCCGGGCTACGTACGAGACGTGCATTTTCATCCGATAGCGGCACTGGAACTGACCAGCGTGTCTCTACACGTGCATTGGAACTCTGTGAAACAGCTTTGGCAAGATCCTGGAAGATCTGTTCCTTAACTGCGGGATCCCCGCTTGCCCATTTGGTCCGGATATCGGCTATCTTGTCCTGGGTATATCCAGCAGCTGCAGCAACGGGGCCGCCGGCAGCGAGTGTGTCGTCTTGTGCATCGGTATTCAGGGATTGCACCTCCAAAATGCAGGCGCGGGTATTCTCGATCGAGGCCTTTGGGTTATACAGCAGTGGCCTTAGTGGTTATCGGGGTTGTCTTCACGACTTCGGACACGGCAGCACGCGGGATTCTCCCGTGCATCACGTCCCGGAGTGCTTCGGCATTGATAAGGTAGAGTCGCCCGTCTTGGGGCCGGATCACCACGGATCTTCGCGTCCTGGACAAGGCAATGGTCCCCCAGAGTTGCAACGGTTGTGCAACGTTGCAATCATCGAACGTGGTCTGCGGGATCCTGCGGTAGAGTTCCTCAGCTGAGGCACCCGACAGGACATGCTGAATTGCCGAGACCGTGAGCTCGTAAACGTCCTGGCCGATATGGATCAGGACCTGCTTCGCGACCGGCATGCAGCCGTGAGCGTGGCCGGCAGGGACAAAATCAGGCATCGAAATGTACCCCCTTTTCGGCGAGTCGTGCAATAAGATGGGATCGGGCCTCGACAAGATTGTCAATTTTCCTTTTGGCCCCGGTAAGGTCCGTCGCGTCAATATAGACCTTGCAGCTCCCGCCTTTACCGAGCTTCCCGATCTCGATGCTGTCGGGATATTCAGTCCGTTGGATGACGACAGTCTCGGTCATCCAGCCACCACCAGGTCCCGGGTCGGGATCCACTCAATGCCCTTGCCGATATCGATCAGGGCCTCCCCGGACAGCTCATTAACCCTTTTGACCTCCTTCAATCCTTGGAAAGCAACGTGTGGATGGCTGCCGGTGTAACGCACTTGCATACCCCGGGTGATCCTGATGGTTTTCTGATCTGGATCTTTCCCATCGTCCTGGCCCGGTGTGGTGACGTTGTCACTACTTTGTCCGGACGATGTATCTACCGGGGCCGTGGCGGTTATCGGCGCGAGGGGTTCCTCGGTGATTTTGAGGTCCTTGACTTTGACCTCTTTAGGCC
>NZ_PIZH01000406.1 GCF_002835825.1 Methanoregula sp.
TTCCCCCTTTCCTCGTTACACAGACTATTTTTTTTCGAAATATTTATTCTGCTCTTTCAAGGATTCTTGTCTCACATCCGGCGGGTTCCCGATCACCGCATCGACCCCGCCGGCCTTCATCACATCGGCAAACTCCCGGTCCCAATCGAACGGGTTGATCCGCTTCACTTCCTCTGCGGGCATTTCGGGCGTGATGATGTCCGTCCCAATCAACGAGTTCCCGCACTTGACGTTCTCGTGCAGCGAGGGGAGCGCCCGCTCCGCGAACAGTTTCAGCTGCTTATCAATATTCTCCTCGTTCTCTTCTTCAAGCACTTTTAACAGCAGCGAGAGTTTCGTCACTTCGACTGCGGCCTGGTCGATGTCCACACCGTAAATGGTATTTAAGAGAATGCGTTTCTTCTCGGCCGTGGTCAGGCGCCAGTCGCTCCGCGAACGTGTTGCATCGCCGGTCGTACCGGCCTTGTAGATCGGGAGCTCGACCTGCATCAGGTTCTTTTTGCCCCGGGGGGTAGGCTCGGGCAGGAGGGCGAGGACAGCCGGGTCGGTCACGGACTTCTTGTCGATGAAGACCGGCACAAGGTTTGCGATGTACCAGTCGCGGTGCCAGTCAAGGAGGAACTGGAACGCCCCAATGAGAAACGAACCGGAGCCGCACGCCGGATCGAGGACGCGGAGCTTCGCCACATCGCGGGGTGTCTTGTCCTTGACGAGTTCTCCCACCGTGTGCGCAACAATGTATTCCACGATATACTGCGGGGTGTAGAAAACACCGCCCGCCTTCTTCACTTCCGGCTTGAACTCCACCTTTGCCTGGTGGCCGTCCGTGAGCCGGATCACCTTGCCGAGAAATTGTTCGTACACGTGGCCAAGGATTGCCGGCGGGATGACCGAGAAGAGGTACGGGGTCTCGGGATAGTAGAGCCGTTTGATGATCCCTTTCAGGACCTTGTCGTCAACAGAAACAGAGAGCGAGAGGTTATCCGGCATCTCGTTCCTGCCCGGCTCGTCATCGAAATGGAAGAGGCCGGAGTTGTACTTCGCGTCAGCGTTCCGGAACATCTCGCAGAGCCGGGCGTACACATGCTCGCCTTCGAGAAGTTTGTGGAGCGTAGTGTACTCTTCGATACCTCGGTCCTCGCAGATCCGTAAGAAAAGGAGCCGGTCGATGGTTCGCTGGACAACGGTGTTCAGCTCGGCAACCGAGAGGTTCTCGTTCCGGATCGCGATGTTCTTTGCAAGGGCGTCCCGCCACGACTCGATCTCGGAAAGGATATCGTCATCAACCGCAGCCGTCCCCTTCTTCCCTTTCTGCGATGCAGCGTACCGGTCGAACGATCCTTTCAGGATACATTCCTGCGAGAAGACCGAGACAAGGTAGTCCCACTTGGCCGGAATATCCTTGTACGTGAAATACTCGATCCGTCCCTTTGCAGCAGTGTCGCCATTCTCCGGCTTGATCGTGCAGTCATAGATCGCCCACTCCTCAAAGTTCGTCAGGATTGAAAGCGGGAGTTTTGCGTTCCACGCGTACCTGCGGAGCTGGAGAGCGGCATCCGAATCGTCATGGATATGGACGGACGGCTTCTTGGTCTCGACAATGAACTTCCGGACGCCCCCGATCCGGAACGTGTAGTCGAAATATTTCGTCGTACCCCGGATCCGGACCGGTTCCTCATGAAGCACTTCCCGATATGCTTCCGCATGTCCCTTGTTGTTGTTCACATCCCAGCCGAGCGCGGGGACGAAATGATCCTTGAAGTCCTGACGGAGCTGAGATTCATTGTATTTCTCCTGCCTCGGAAGTTAAGCTTCGCGGGTGGAAGTGTACTTTGCAACAAA
>NZ_PIZH01000407.1 GCF_002835825.1 Methanoregula sp.
CATGATCGAAAACCCCAACGTGACCAGGGCAAGGAACCATTCCTGCAGGCGGACCGCGGTGGGACCAATACGGATCCCGATGAACGCGGCAAGCGCCGCACCGAGACAGATAGTGACAAACGGCGTGATCCCGCTCTTGGCGGCGATGATGGTCGAGGCATAGGCCCCGATCCCGAAGAAGGCGGCATGCCCAAGCGATCCCTGCCCGGAGTATGCAAGGAGGTTCCATGCCGAAGCAAAGATGATACAGATGAGCATCAGGACCATGAGGTTGACGATGAACATGTTGTCGGTCAGGAACGGGACTGCACAGGCAAGGGCAAGGGAGGCAGCCGCCCCGGCCTTCACGATACGGTCGCGGGACTCTTGCTCCATCTCACTCCCCCTTCCCGCCGAACAGGCCGGTCGGCCGTATGACAAGCACGATGATTAAGATGATGAAGGAGACCGCGTCCTTCCAGATGCCACCGAGGAGATATGCAGCCCCGTTCTCGGCAATGCCCATCAACAGCCCGCCAACGATCGCGCCGGGAATGCTGCCGAGCCCGCCAAGAATGATGATCGCAAAGGCCTTGACCGCGGGGATCGAGCCCATGTACGGGTTGAAGACCTGCCCGCTCACCACCCAGAGCGTGCCGGCAGCCGCGGCAAGGGCGCAGCCAAGGCCGAAACTGATGACATCGATCCGTTCGACATCGATCCCGACCAGCATCGCCCCCTTCCGGTTCTGGCTGGTGGCCTGCATCTGCATGCCGAGAGTCGTCCGTTTCAGGAACAGGTACAGCCCGACAAGGACCGCAGCGGTCAGGACGATGATGATGATGTAGTCGAGCGGAACCGCGAGATCCCCGATCGGCACCGAGATGCCGTCGTACGGGCTCCGGATGCTCTGCCAGTTGTCGGTCCAGATGATTGCAGCGCCGTTCTGGATGATGTAGATGAGGCCGATCGAGAGGAAGATCTCGTTGAGTTTGCCCGTGCCGAGGATCGGGCGGAAGCAGAGCCGTTCGACCACCGCCCCGATGACGATGAGGACGAGCATGGACAGGAGCATGATGGCGTACGGGTTGATCCCGCTGAGGTAGAAGATCGTTGCGGTGATGTAGGCACCGATCATCAAAAATTCCCCGTGGGCGAAGTTCACGATCTTCATGACGCCGAAGATCAGGTTGAGGCCGGTTGCGAGCAGGATGTAGATGCAACCGGCGTACAGCCCCCAGAAGAGGATCTGCAGGATGATTGAGAGGTCGTCCATGGGGAACCCGGCACCGTCTTTTCTTACAACACCATCAGTCAGTTAGAGGTAATAAAACAGAGGGGTATTGGTTACGGGCTGCCCGCAACATACCATGACGGCAGGACGAACTCCTGCGTCTTTAAGTTGTCCGGCCAGACGATCTTCGGCCGGGTCTCGCCGGCAGCCGTGTCGAACTCCAGCTGCTCCATCCAGAGATCGAACGAGGATTCGCGGAAATCGGGGGAGAAGGAGATGGTCTGGTCCTTCATCGCCTCGATGACCTGCGGCATCTTCAGCGTGGCAAGCGCCTGCCGGACCGCCACCTTGTCGGTAGTGCCTGCATTCTCCGTTGCCTGTGCAGCGATGAAGACCCCCTCGTACGTGGATGCTCCCATCATGTCCGGGTACGATCCGAATTTTTTGAAGTAGGCCTTTTTGAACGCGTCCTGCGCATCGGCCACCGGGCCGACCGGTGCAACGTAGGGCGAGAACCTGCTCTCGATGATAGCGCCTTCGCCGTACTGGCCAAGGTCCTTGTAGAACTGGGCGTTGTCATTGTTCTCGACATTCAAAAAGATCGTGTTGAGACCGATATCCCGGCG
>NZ_PIZH01000408.1 GCF_002835825.1 Methanoregula sp.
GGTGGTAAGTGTGCCTTCAGAGCCGTATAATTACAAGGAGCCTGACGAATTCCGGCTGCCCCCCGATTCCCCCGAGATACCGTACGACTGGATACTCGATCCCGGCAAAAAACACGGGTGACCCCGATGCGGTTCCTTGTTACCGGCGGTGCCGGGTTTATCGGATCGAATTTTGTACGGTTTCTGGTAGAGAGATATCCCGAGGATGAGATCGTTGTCCTTGACAAGCTCACGTACGCCGGGCGAAAAGAGAATCTCCGCGATGTCAGAAAGAAGATCACGTTCATCCGGGGAGATATCTGCAGGGAGAAGGATGTGAACAAAGCCGGTTCCTGCGATGTCATCTTTAATTTTGCTGCAGAGACCCATGTTGACCGCTCCATCTCCGATCCCGGTATCTTTGTCAGGACCGATGTCATGGGAACCTGCACCCTGCTCGATTATGCCCACAGGAACAATGTATCGCGGTATATCCAGATCAGCACGGATGAGGTCTATGGCAGCATCACCAGGGGATCGTTTAAAGAAGGGGACAACCTTGACCCCTCGTCACCCTATTCGGCAAGCAAAGCTGCCGCTGAACACCTCGTCCTGTCATATTACAAGACCTATGATCTGCCCGTGATTATCACGCGGAGCTCGAACAATTACGGGCCATACCAGTTCCCGGAAAAACTGATTCCCGTGCTCATACTCAAAGCCCTTGCCAATAAACCTCTCCCGATCTACGGGACCGGGCTGAATGTCCGTGACTGGCTCTATGTGACGGATAACTGCTCAGGAATCGACAGGGTTCAAAGCCATGGAAAGACCGGGGAGATCTATAACATCGGGGCAGGTGAGGAAAGAACAAACCTGGAGATGGCAAAGATTATCTTGAAGAATCTTAAAAAACCTGAAAAACTCCTCAGTTTCATCCGGGACCGTCCCGGGCATGATTTCCGGTACTCCGTTGACACCAAAAAAATCCGGAAACTCGGCTGGAAACCCCAGATGCCGTTTGAGAAAGCGATCATTCAGACAATCGACTGGTACCGGACGAATACGGCGGGGTGGAGTTCGTTGCAGTAATACCGGTTCACGGGGTGAACCCGGCAGATATCCGTATTTTGAGTTTCAGGAAATAGAATTTTATCTTGAACATCCCGTACCGGAAGAGATTGTTCCGGAACAGGTCCGGGCGCCGGCTCTTCCAGGCATCAAGGATTTCAAACGATTCGGCCATGATCCGGTCGATCTTTCTGAACGTACCGCTCTCTTTATGGGTGCGGTACTTCAGCAGGGGTTTATCAATAAAATCTGCTGTTCCCAGCTCAGCAGCCCTCAGCAGGAGATCGTAATCTTCTGCAAGCGCATACTCCGGCCGGAAGCCCCCGGTACGGTCGAATACTTCCCTTGGCATCATGACCGAGGATATGGGGATGAAATTATCAAAGAGGAGGGCTTCGAGAATTGCACCGCGGTTGCGGGCTCCGAGGGTGAGGACATTCTCCCTGATGAGGTTTCCCTGGTCATCAATGATGGATTCATTCGTGAAGGATAAACTCATGGAAGGGTCCGATTCAAGCAGGGCCACCTGTTCTTCGATCTTTTCCGGGGCCCAGAGGTCATCCTGGTCAATGAATGCCAGGTACTTTCCCCGGCTTGATCGGACACCGGTATTCCGGGCTCTGCTCACACCGCCATTTTCCACCGTGAGGACAATCAGCCGGTCTCCAATCTCCTCTTTGAGATCTTCCAGGATCTGCCGGCTGTTGTCGGGTGATCCGTCATTGACGGCAATGATCTCGAACCGCGGGTCCCGCTGCCCGGTTACTGAATGAATGGTCTCCCGGAGGT
>NZ_PIZH01000409.1 GCF_002835825.1 Methanoregula sp.
GAAACATATCGTGCAAAAAATTTCATTTATATCCTTCCATAATTGCATCCTTTGGGAATCTTCACTCTCTGCATATTGAAGTAAAACAGGTTAAAGATACTGAAACGGATTGAAAAAATCCACGATTGTTTTTGTTATCCCATCATCTCAATTTGCTCACTGATCTAAATCCGTTCCCTCTCCCTTCAGCAAAGACTAAGCCCCCCGTCCTATAGAGTATTATTCAGCCCAAGGGCCCAAGGGCGGGAGTGAAGTATGGCAGATTTCGTACAGAGTGCAAATGTCAAGAGTGCGACCCGCACCCTTGCAGAACCCATCGTGGATGTTGCGACGTTCAACACGATCGTCCAGTCGGTCATCACCGACAATCCCTTTGAGTGTGTAGCGTATATGACTGCAGGTCAGAGCCACCCCCCGGTCGAGAAGACCAAGGAGGCATACACCGCGAAACTCGTCTATCAGGACACCGATGCCAAGACCGTTGGCACGGGCAGCCACAAATTCGACACCCTGGCAAAGTTCAATGCCGGTGTGACTGCACTGCTCGCTGCCGCTGCGGTCAGCACGGCTCACGGCGGGTCCGTGGTCCACGATCTCGGGAAGGATGCATTCAGCGCCTCCCTGCGGTGCCATGACGCGAACGGTGAGATCTACATGGTGAACTTCAGCCGCGACCGGGTCACCATCACTTCGTACTCGGATGACGCAATCCGGACGAATGTGGAGACCTGGGCGGACACTGTGGCAGCTCTCGCCTAAGGTGAACCTCGAAGAGGTGAGCCTGGAGAAGAACAAATGTTCTTCGACTTGCTGAAGGTCATTAGACCTGAAGCAGGGGAGGATATCAGTCCTCCCCGACTCTCCTGACGAAACGATCCGGAGGGGAGGAGACCTCCGGTCCCCTCTCTTTTTGGTCCTCTCGTCTTTCGTGGAGGACCCTTATGGACGTTGAAACGTTGGGGATTTTGCTGGGAGCGGTGCTTCCGATCTATCCCGTGTTGTTTACGATCCACCAGAAGATCGGACAATATGATGAGATTGTTGAGGAGTTCAAGAAACTCCGTGAGGAACACGAACTTTACAGGGAGGAATTTCATGGAGCCTGAAATTGCTGTGCAGCCGGTCGCAACGGTTACCGGTCTGTACCGGGGAAAGTTTAGCGGTCTTGAGCCGCTCACACCGGATAAACCGCTCACCCTCGATGAGGTGCGGCGGAATCCGATTTTCTATGAACTGGACCTGCACCCGGAGAAGGGTGACGAGAACCTGATCATCGATTTGATCTACGACAACATGTCGCCAATGCGGTTACAGGATCTGTACCGGGGAACCGATATCCCGCAGGGAGTCCGGTTCTGGCCTGACTGGTTTTACATCCCACCGTATATGGAGATGCACGATATTGACGGGCGTCGGGTGTATCCCCGGGTCCCGGGCATTCACACAGTCCAGATCCGCACGGGCCGGCGCAAGTTTGCGCAGATGGGCCGGGTCCGGGACTTCAGCCCGGCAAACGGCGGGTACACCAGTCCCGTCTTTGAGATCCGGATTGCGGAGAGTACCGATGTTTGAAAACGAGATGCAGACCCGGGCAGCTGTCTGCGGGACGGGGATCCTGTTTGGGCTGGTCCTCATGCTGGCCCACCTGCCGGTGATCTGTCTTCTTGTTCCGGTAGCAATTCTCTTCCTCGGAATCATTGCCGACCCCGAGGAGACGCATGCGGTCTGGTACGGGATGCTGAACACGCTTGGCATCTTCGATATGTCTGCGCTGACAGACATCGAGCGGCTGACCTATGCCGAGAAGCGGCATTACTTCTGGTTCGGCGAGGTAGAG
>NZ_PIZH01000410.1 GCF_002835825.1 Methanoregula sp.
ACCGGGGAGAGCCCTTGCTCCATAAGGATCTCCCCAGAATGGTTGCCTATGCCAAAAACGCTGGCGTTATGGATGTCTATTTCAATACCAATGCCGTGAGGCTGGACGAAGCGATGATCCGCAGCCTCATCGACGCCGGGCTTGACCGGATTTCGATCTCCTTTGAAGGATATGAGAAAAGCGTGTACGAAAAATACCGGGTTGGTTCGGATTTCGATCTTGTGGTCAGAAATGTCGGGCTCCTGAAGGAGATCAAGGAAGAACTCGGAGCGGTAACGCCCCTGGTACGGATCCAGACCGTGCTCATCCCGGAACTGGTTGGTAAAGAGAAGGAATACGCAGATTTCTGGTCAGGGAGAGTTGACGAGGTCGCATACCTGGACATGAAAGACGAGGAGGGAAATCCGGACCACCGGGGCATACGATCCGACTGGGCATGCCATATGCTCTGGCAGCGGCTCGCGATCACCTGGGATGGGACAATCCTTCCCTGTGTTCATGATATCTATGAATGGATGAAATTCGGCAATATCTCCGACATCAGCATCCATGACGCCTGGAACAGCCTGCGGGAGCAGGAGTGCCGCAATCTTCACCGGACAGGGAATGCCCATACCATTCCGGCCTGTGATCGCTGCCCGCTGCGCGAGAACGAGATACGAAAAATCCAGAAGAACTGATACCTGATTCACATGATAGTCGCACTCTTAATCGGAAGAGAGGGCAGCCAGGGTTTCCCGGGAAAGAATATCCACCCTGTCCTTGGCAAAGCCCTCATGGAATACCCCCTGATCGCCGCCAGGGATGCAAAGACGATTGAACGCATCTATGTTTCAACGGATTCCGACAAGATCAAGGAGATTGGCAGGAAATACGGTGTCAGGATCATCAACCGACTTGCAGAGCTCTGCAACAGTGCCGCTCTTGGAGAGAATGCGTTCGTTCACGGGTACCGGGAGATTAGGAAAGAACTCGAGGGAGAAGGTGAATCCGTAGAACTCATGGTCCTTCTCATGTGCAATTCCCCGACAATTCTGGGGGAGACTATAGATGAAGGAGTCCATGTGCTTCAGAAGAACAGGGACATCGACTCAGCCGTAACCGTATCCCGTTATAATATGTGGAGCCCGCTGCGCGCACGGAAGATCGGGCAGGACGGCCTGCTCCACCCGTTTGTGCCTTTTGAGGTGTTCGGGGATCCCAACACCATGAACTGCGATCGGGATTCCCAGGGAGATGTCTGGTTTGCCGATATGGGGGTCTCGATTGTACGACCACGGTGTCTCGATCACATGGAGGATGGGCTCCTGCCACAGAAATGGATGGGACAGAAGATTTATCCCCTGAACCAATGGGGTGGCTGCGACATCGATTACCGGTGGCAGCTCCCCCAGGTGGAGTACTGGATACGGGAATACCGGCCTGGCAAAAAAGAATAATCCCTGTTTTTCTTTTCGTTCTTGCCGGCATTACCACCTTCTGCCACGTTGACCGCCGGTATCAGGACCAGGTAAACCGCAGAGATGCAGGCGTTTACGAATTTTGTATCAGCCGTACCCATCCGGAAATCACGAGATACGCTGATAAAAAACTCCATTGGGCCGGGAAGGTGCAAAATTATTAAGATGACCGGTCCTGTTAGGAAGGTTTAAAAGTCCAGATATTCCCTGCACTCTTCCCGGAGCTCATCCCATTTCCGGTTCCCTTCCGGGGTGAGTTTCTCAGCTTCAGCGATTTCAGGCCAGCGATCCTTGGGGAGTTTGGCATAGATGACAAAGCACCGGCGCATTCCTTCTATCTGTTCCGGCGGATACTGCGGCATAGTGAGTAC
>NZ_PIZH01000411.1 GCF_002835825.1 Methanoregula sp.
TATCCACGCGATATGCTCCAAGCATGGGGGCTAGTTCGCGCAGTGCCTCTTCGGTTATGTAGCCGTTTGTGACATACACCGTTCCGAGCCCCCGGGACCGTGCCAGTGTTCCCATGTCGAGCGTGTACTCGTGCCAGATGGTGGGTTCGTTGTAGGTCCATGAGATGCTCGCGCTTCCGCTGCCGATCGCCCGGCTCACGCCCTCTTCCGGTGAGTGGCTGCGGAGACGTGCTGTCTCCAGATCGGCGCGGGAGATGTGCCAGTTCTGGCAGTGTTTGCAATGGAAGTTGCAGCCGATGCTCCCGAGGGAATAGGATGTCGTGCCCGGCAGGTAATGGAAGAGGGGCTTCTTCTCAATAGGATCGACTGCCTCCGCGCTGATCCTGCCGTAGGTTGCGGCATACAATGTCCCTTTCTCGTTGATCCTGACCCCGCAGATGCCGTGCTTCCCTTCGTTGATCGTGCACCGGTGGTTGCAGAGCGAGCACTTCACGGCATTGTTTTCGAGTTTCCTGTACTGGCGTGCCTCATGCATACCCTGTTATCCTTCTTTTGTGTGAGAGCGGACGGGCTTTTTCTGCTTCCGCTCCTCCTTTTCAACATCCTTGATGCCTTCCGGTGAATCGACTTCGAGCACGAACGAGCCGCGGTACCCGCAGTCCTTGCAGATATAGATCGAGCCGATATAGCCTCCTGTTTCCGGGAACACTTCGTGGCTCTTGCAGCGGGGACAGTACAACATAGCAAATAACTCTTTATGAGCACCCGGTACAAAAACTAGTGCAATGAAGAAGGTTGTCATCTCGCTGGGAGGCTCGATCCTCATCCCGTCGCTGGAAAACCACACGATCCGGGACTATGTCCCGGTGCTGCAGAAGATTGCAAAGAAATGCCGGCTCTTTGTGGTTGTCGGTGGCGGGGGAGAGGCGCGGCGGTATATCAATATCACCCGCGAGCTGGGGATAGATGAAGGAACCTCAGACGAGATCGGCATCCTGATCACCCGGCTCAATGCCACCATGCTGATCGCGGCGCTGGGCGAGGCCGCATATCCGAAAGTCGCGGAGAGCCACGCGGAGGCGAAAAAGTTCAGCGAGCACGGAAAGATTGTGGTGATGGGGGGCATCACCCCGGGCCAGACAACCGATGCCGTGGCAGCCGTCCTTGCCGAGCGGGTGGGTGCAACAGCGTTCATTAACGCTACCTCCGTTGACGGGATCTATTCCGAAGACCCGAAGAAGAACCCTAAGGCAACCCGGTTCGATGCGATCACACCGCAGAAACTACTCGAGATCGTGGGCAAGACCGCGCTTGGCGCCGGCTCCAACAACGTGCTCGACATTGTTGCGGCTCGCGTGGTGGAGAGGAGCGGGATCCCGCTCATTGTTCTCGATGGCAGCAGGCCGGAGAACCTCTCGGAAGCGATCCTGAAAGGGAAGTTCCGCGGCACGGTTGTTTCCGAAGGGAAGAAGAAGCCGCTGCCAGTCTGATAAACCCCTTTTGTTCCCTTTACTCATCCCCATCCTTTTTGTAATCCAGCGCCCCATCTATGATGGCACGGGGTAGTAGGGTAGCCTGGTCCATCCTAGAGCGTTTGGGACGCTTTGACGGCGGTTCGAATCCGCCCTACCCCATTTTCATGATAAAGCAGGACGCCGCCCGGATCTATGCCGCTCTTTTGAAACGCTATCCGGATGCCCGCGAACCTGCAGGAAAGATCTGCCGCGGCTCCCCGTTCGAGGTCATCATCCTTACCATCCTCTCCGCCCAGACAACCGACAAGGCTGTCCTGAAGGTCAAGCCTGCACTCTTCTCCCGGTATCCGAC
>NZ_PIZH01000412.1 GCF_002835825.1 Methanoregula sp.
GGGACCTGAAAGTCGGCCTCCAGACAAACGGCCTCTTCCCCGGAACACTGGAGAGCCTCATCCAGGAAAACCTCCTGGACCGCGTTGCTATCGACTACAAGACGAGGTGGGAGGGATTCTCCGGGCTGCAGGGCGGATACAGCTCCATGCCTGCCGAGAATTACGAATCCTGCCTTAAAAAGTCCATCAACTTCTGCAAACAGGCCGCACGCGATAATGTTCTCTTTTATTTCGAGGTCGTCATCACCGCATTCTATGAGAATGCCGATTACATAAAAAAGATCTCGGCAGAAATTGGTACAACCCCTCTCGTGCTGCAGCAGGGTGAGCACAAGATCATCCGGATGCAAAAGACCGCACCGGAAATGACCAATGGGGAATATATCTGTAAACGTCGAACACTACAGGAGAACCATCCGCCCCTGACGCTCGCAGAACTCAAGGCAATCGCCGATGAACTGGGGCGGACAGTGCGGATACGGACACGGGAGATCGGGGAGATATCGTATGAAAGTGATTGGCGTCGTAGGAATGCCGGCAAGCGGAAAAGGTGAATTCTCCCGGATAGCGCAGGAAGCGGGCATTCCGGTCATTGTCATGGGTGACATGATACGGAAGGCTGTCCGCGAGGCGGGGCTCGAACCGAATGATACCAACTTCGGGGCAACAGCGAACCGGCTCCGGGCCGAGCGTGGGATGGACGCCATTGCCCAGCTCTGCGTCCCGGAGATCCACCGGCTCAATGCACCCCTCGCCCTGGTAGACGGCATTCGGGGGGACACCGAAGTTGCCCTCTTCCGGAAAAACTTTGACGGGTTTACCCTGATCAGCATTGATTCGCCTTTTGAGAAGCGCCTCGAACGGATCGCTGCCCGGGCCCGCTCCGATGATTTCACAACGGCGGATGCGCTCAAAAACCGCGATCAGCGGGAGCTGGGGTGGGGTCTTGGAAAAGCCCTGGAACAGGCCGATATCCGGATCGGGAATGAGGGAACCCTGGAGGAGTTCGAACGGGACGTGAAACACCTTCTCGAAGAACTGCGGGGTGACCCGTGAACGCAAAACTCTCCTTCTCTTCATCAGCAAAGGTCTGGGAAGACATTACATGGGTCTATGGCATCGAAGAGGCGGGTTTCGACGGCTGGGAGATTGTCAGTGATGGCAACTACCGGCTGGAGAACCCGGACTGCTTCCGGTCTGTCAGCGATGCCCTGTCCACAACCCGGCTCCTCGCATCCGTCCATGCCCCGTATGGCGATCTGAACCTCGCCACCCTCAACGATCCAATCTGGCGGGAGTCGGTCCGGCAGATCAAAACCTGTATTGAGCACGCCGCCCCGCTGACCGATCGCGTCACCGTCCATCCCGGATACATCTCCCCCGTGGGCAAGATGATGCCGGAGAAGGTATGGGCGCTCCAGAAGGAAGCGCTCCGCGAGATCGGAAAATGCGCCAGCGAGCATGGGGTGCTTGCCTGCCTTGAGAACATGATCAGTTACAAGGAGTTCCTCTGTCGGTTCCCCGAGGAACTGATTGGCATGACCGAAGGGATCGAGGGAATCGGCATGACCTTTGACTTCGGGCACGCAAACACCGTGGGAAAGGTCGGCGAGTTCCTCCGGTACGTGGACCGGGCTGACCATATCCACATCCATGACAACCATGGCGTTACCGATGAACACCTTGCCCTTGGCGACGGGACGATTGACTGGAAGAGTACCGGCCGGGCAATCGCTTCCGGATACAAGGGAAAACGGATCGTGATCGAAGGACGTTCGATCGAGGAGGCCAAAAAGAGCCTAGCTGTCTTCCGGAGGGAGTTTGTG
>NZ_PIZH01000413.1 GCF_002835825.1 Methanoregula sp.
GGATACAGGCGGCCCTTGATGCCGGCCTCACCCCTATCAAGATCAACATGGTGGTGCTCGAGGGGATCAACGACCACGAGATCGATGACTTCCTGGCCTATATCCGGGGCAACCGCAACCTCGTCCTCCAGCTCATCGAGCTCATGGATTTCAATGCCTGCGACCACCACAGCAGGCTGGACGGGCTCGAAGGGGATCTTGCCGCACGCTCAAAGCAGATCATCACGCGGCGGATGCACCACCGGAAGAAGTACTGCCTTGACGGGGCCGAGGTCGAGGTTGTCCGGCCGCGGCACAACACCGAGTTCTGTGCGTTCTGCAACCGGATCCGCGTGACATCGGACGGGAAACTCAAGCCCTGCCTTCTCCGGACGGATAACCATGTCGATATCCGGGGGAAGAAGGGTGAAGAGCTCGAAGAACTGTTCAAAAAAGCGGTTTCGCTGCGGGAACCGTTCTACAAGTGAGAAAAAAAAGCCTCTTCGTCATTTCAAGTGGGTAAATTGAATTCGAGCTGCCCGCACCTGAGATAGATCATCGCGATGAAATTGTCCGTGTTCCTGTATCCTCTCGCAGTCCGTTTCAAGGATTGGATGGTCCCATTGATAGCCTCCAGAAGGCCATTCGTGCCACCTCCAACGAAATAACTCAAGATACCGTCTGAATGGCGTTTCAACGTTTTCGCGGCATCGATCATGGGATCGAGTTTCGAATGTGTCGCCCAGAAATACCATTTCTTGAAAAACTTACCCGCGAAAGCTGGGTTTTCAATTCGGTAAAATTCCTGGAAGTTCAATTTCATGTGATATGCCCTGACGGTCTTCAGATTCATAGCCTTCAAAGAATTCAACCAAGAACCCTGTTTGACGTTCAGGTTTTCAGGATTTTTCAACCAGAGATAGCGGGTTTTCTTCAGAACTCCGTTAATCCTTTGTTCGAAACGTCTGACTTCATCAACCGCTTTGTTCACGATCATCATGACATGGAATTTGTCGAATGTTATCTGCGCGTTTTCGAGGTATTCCTCGATTCCCTTGATAAATGCGGGAGACATGTCACAGCAGGCGTGTTTGATCTTCCTGGGATCTCCACGATGACAGAACAGATACGAGAAGAATGATCCTACCGTGTCTGCATCTTTTCCTTTACAGACGTAAATTACCCTCCGGGAGTCGGGATCTGCAAATACCGTGATATAATTATGTCCTTTCTTTTCCGAGGTCTCATCAATGCAAACCGCAGTGACATGAGAGAGATCCAGTCCTTTAATCGCTTTCTTCACGTGGTGTTTTATGATCCGCCAGAGTCGGGTGTCGGTTTCCTGGACTTTCTCACCGATCTGAGATATTTGCATGTCTCCGGCCATGAGAACGATCATGGCCTCAAATAAACTCGTGAATCCACTTGATTTTCGAGACCATGGAACTTCTACGAGACGGATCTTACATTTCTCGCAGATAACCCGGGGAACCCGGCAATGAATATATGCCTGGAATTGGAAAAAGTCAAGATGGCGCCATTCTTTCTCAACGGTGTCATGGATCTCGCAGTCTCCTTCATCACAATCCGGACATGAAAATTTTGCACCTCGTTCAAAATCAACCCAAATATCCAGACGTCTCTCTTCCTTCCTGAACTCGATATTTTTGATATACCAAGGCTTCCGGATGTTCAGTGCCTGACTGAATATTTGATTCTGGATCTCTGGTCCCATCGAATTGTTGTTTCGTTTCCGGTATCTTTTTAGTAACTGATCCGCCGCGGGGGCGCCCCGTCGGGGGCGGCGGAGGCTCTCCTGCTTGGGGG
>NZ_PIZH01000414.1 GCF_002835825.1 Methanoregula sp.
GAGGAGGATTGCGATGAAAGAAGAGCGTGACATAGAAATGACTTGACATACGGATTATTTGAACTATTCTTTTCGCATTCCACTTTCAGATTTCATCGTTCGTGTTTTTTTCCGGAAAAATTCCAAAAAATGTTTCCCGCAACACATTTCTTCTTTCGGGCTGAACTTCTCATCAGGATTGCAATGAAGCACGAGATTATTGGCAGCAACCTGCAGATGGTGAAGATCGACCTTCTGCCGGGCGAGGGAATCTTTGCCGAGGCCGGCGCGATGGTGAACATGACCGGCTCGTTCACGATGGAGAGCCAGCTCAAAGGCGGCATTCTTTCCGGGATCAAGCGGGCGGTCGTGGGCGAGAGCCTGTTCCTCACGAGGTTTTCACCGGGCGAAGGCGCCGGCGTTGTCTCGTTTGCCGGCACTATGCCGGGCAAGATCTTTCCGGTAACCGTGAGCCCGGACCGGGAATTCATCGCACGGAAGGACTCGTTCCTCTGCTGCCACGAAGGCGTCGATCTCGACATCGCGTTCACGAGCAAGATCCCGGCCGGGCTCTTTGGCGGCCAGGGCTTCATCCTCCAGCACATGAAAGGCAACGGGACGACCTTTCTCCACTGCTGCGGGGACATCATCGAGCTCGACCTGAAACCGGGCGACGTTGTCAAGGTCCAGACCGGTCTTGTTCGCGGCTTTGACGACACGGGCCGCTATGACATCGCGCGCGCGTGCGGGATCCGCACGTCCCGCTTTGGCGGCGAAGGGCTCTTTGTCACGACACTGACGGGCCCGGGAAAAGTCGTGCTCCAGTCCATGAACATAGAAAAGATTGCGGCAAGCCTCATCCCCTACCTGCCCAAGCCGGAAGTAAAAGTCAAGCCGGTATAATTTTTTAGAAACATACAAGATTCACCAATGTGCTGATCTTTGAATAAACGCTAATCCTGTGCACAATAATGAAAAATCCGCAGCTCATGATGTCTTGATAGTTCATACGGAAAGTTACTGCCAGATCAGCAGTTCTTGTACCTGATGTATACCGCAATACGGCTGATCATTTCCCGGAAAAGATCAGCTAAAGAAATATCATGGAATTTCCACATTTTTTTCTCACTGCCCAAAGAGTATGAGTTCCGGTTTAATTACAGAACACCCAGGCAACACCCCGGAACGCTGAGGTTGTGGTATGACATTTATAATCCTTACAGAATTCGACCACAAAGATAGTATTCGATTATTCCCTACAGAAGAAGGAGTTTTCAAAATGGACATTCCACGAATTTTTACCATTACCGAAAGTGCTCACCGGATTCATAACCCGTTCACACCAGAAAAACTCGCCACCCTTGGCGCAGCGCTGCGCCTGGAACCGGGGACTCGTATGCTCGATCTCGGGAGCGGTTCGGGCGAGATGCTGTGCACCTGGGCACGCGACTACGGGATCACCGGCACAGGCATCGACATGAGCCAGTTGTTCACCACGCAAGCGAAACTCCGGGCTGATGAGCTCGGAGTCGCAAATCGAGTTGAATTCATCCACGGCGATGCTGCCGGCTTCGTTGCCAGGGAAACCGTCGATGTGGCAGCCTGTCTTGGCGCCTCGTGGATTGGCGGGGGCATTGCCGGCACCATCGAACTTCTGGCGAAAAGTCTCCGTCCCGGGGGAATAATCCTTATCGGAGAGCCCTACTGGCTGAAGTTGCCAGAGACAGAAGACGCTGCCCGGGGATGCCTTGCCCATTCTGTCTCCGACTTTCTCATGCTCCCGGAACTACTCGCGTCTTTTGGCAACCTGAACTACGATGTTGTGG
>NZ_PIZH01000415.1 GCF_002835825.1 Methanoregula sp.
GAGTATTTATGGTATCGCCAGCTGTGCGTTGGAAATACCAGAAGGATCCGCCCCCACGGTTTTTCCTCTGCGATCAGCGCTGCGCCGGGAACAGCAATCAAGAATAACGGGATTTTTTCCCGGAATGGTCAGGAGTGTTAAGACCAGAAAAACAATATGTATATATGCTCCTATCAGGTATTATCAAGTACACAGGGTAGTGCGGCAGGAGCATCAGAGCATGTTAAAGGAGAAGATCTCTGCATTCATCGAACAGATCCGGTCAATTGACGGGGTTGCGGCATGTGCCCTTGTTTCCCGTGATGGGATCATAGCGGGAAAGCAATTCGACCGGGATCTCAATGAACCATGGTTCGGAGCGCTCTCTGCCACCATCCTTGCATCGGCAGAATCGATCGGGAGTATCATTAAGATGAAGTCTGCCGGCTCTGTTACCATCCAGTCGGAGGGATTGTCCATCATTATCATGGGTGCAGGGGAAAACTTTCTTATTGCTGCCATCATCAGTGATAGTACAAAACAGACCACGATCAATGCAAAGATGCTCGCGGTTGCTCAGAAGATCAGGGAGGCGATGTGATGTATACCATTCTGGTTGTTGACGACAGCCCTTTTATTGTTGATGTGTTCGTCACCATGCTCGAACGGGGCGGATACCGGACCGTTGCTGCGTACGGGGGTGAGGAGTGCCTTGAGATCTTAAAGACCGTGACACCCGATCTCATCCTCCTCGATATCATGATGGAGCCCATGGACGGCTGGGAGACCCTCGAACGGATCAAGGAGAATCCCGAGACCAAGGAGATCCCCGTCCTCATGCTCACGGCCAAGCAGCTCACGCCTGCCGAGGCACAGGAATACGGGATCTATATCGAGGATTACGTGCTCAAGCCCATCACCCACCGCGAGCTGTACGATGCCATCGAGCATGTCCTCACTCGCCGCCAGTCCATCAAATCTGACATGGACATGGCAACGCAGTCCGGCTTCGACTCCGAGATCATCACCGAATACGCCCGTCTCAGCAAGAGTATCGACGTGAACAAGCGCCTCATGAAGATCCTCGAGACCACCTACAACTTCAATGACTCAAAAGTCCGGGTCAGCGACGAGATCTCCCGTGCCATCAAGAGCATGGAGATGAACATCAAGTTCCAGGAAAACCGCCTGCAGCAGATCAAGGGGGAACTCTCAGGCACCCCCGCATCCCGATGATTTTTGGTCAGGGGTTTCCTGCCACTTTCGGATGCTTTCCTGAGAATGATACGGCCCATTATGCCTCCTTACCCGTGTATCCCGGTACTTCCCGCTGCCCGGATCCTCCGTGGGTCCGGCCCCGGTGCGGGAGGTGACTGATATGGACGAGACCATCCTGATCGTTGACGACAGCCCGTACATCGTCGACGGGCTTGTTGCGCTCCTGAAGCGCAAGGGGTTCAAACCGCTCGCCTCGCACGGGGGCGACGAGGCTCTTGCGATCCTCTCGTCGGCGGCCCGTCCCGATCTTATCCTCCTCGACATCATGATGGAGCCCATGGACGGCTGGGAGACCCTTGAAAAGATCAAGGCAGACCCACAGATCAGGGACATCCCCGTCCTGATGTTCTCGGCAAAGAAGATCACGCCTGAAGAGGCACGCGAACACAGCCTCAATATCGAGGACTTCGTCTCAAAACCCGTCAACCCCGCCCAGCTCCTGGATGCGATCAACCGGGTCTTCGAACGCCGCAAGAACGTCGCGATGGAGGCGGTTGTCGCGCGGGACGCCGGGTTTGATGCCGCGCTTGTCGCAGAGTACTCCGCGC
>NZ_PIZH01000416.1 GCF_002835825.1 Methanoregula sp.
GCTGCACTGACCGGGGAGCCTTTTCATATCCTCCTTGTCGAAGATAACGAGGACCATACTGAACTGGTCATCCGCGGGATGCGGGATACGCAGGGGGCAGGCACGATACACCATGTCCCGGATGGCGAGAAGGCCCTTGACTATCTCTTCAACAGGGGCACCTACAGCGACAGGACTATAAACCCCAGGCCCGACCTCGTTCTCCTTGACCTCCGTCTTCCCCGTGTCGACGGGCTCGATGTCTTAAAAACCATCAAAACGACACCCCCACTCCTCCGCATACCGGTTGTCGTCCTCACCAGTTCCGAGGCGGAGAGTGACATCGCCCAGTCGTATGACTATCATGCGAACAGTTACATTGTCAAACCCCTGGATTTCAAATCCTTCACGCGACTGATGAAAGATCTCGGGAGCTACTGGATAACCTGGAACGCAAAACCGGTCAGGGACTGACACTCGGGAGGAGACGGGTACGGCACCACCGGAATCCACAGGGGCACCAGATCGTGTCATCCGCATCCTCATTATCGAGGACGACCGCGACCATATCGAACTCATTCTCCAGGCATTCCGCCAGGACCCCGGGCAGTTCCGAATCGATACTGCCGCAACCCTCAAAAAAGCGCGGGAGGTTATCGCGCGTGATTGCCCTGACCTGATCATCGCGGACTGGAATCTTCCCGATGGCAGGGGAATTGACATCATCAGCCGGGAGGATGGCAGGGTCACCACTCCTTTGATTGTCATGACCGGGTACGGGGACGAACGTCTTGCCGTTGATATCAGGAAATCCGGCGCCGTTGATTATATCGTCAAGTCGGCAACCGTGTTCGAGGACATCCCGAATATCTCGCGAAGGGCCATCCGGTTCTGGGAGAACCTCCAGGAGAGGATAGCGGCTGAGCAGGCACAGCAGGAGACCCGGAAACGCCTTGCCGATATCCTCGCATTCCTTCCCGACCCGGTGCTCGCAGTAGACACTACCGGCACGGTGATCGCATGGAACAATGCCATGGAAGACCTGACGGGTGTTCCAGCTGCGGATATGCTGGGGAAGGGCGATCATGAGTACAGCATCCCCTTCTACGGTGAGAGAAGACCGCTCCTGATCGATCTTGTTCTCGAACCCGATTCCGAGATCCTGAAACGGTATCCGATTGTCCAGCGCGATGGTGACCGTATAACATCTGAAGCATTTGTTGCAGGGATCCACGGGGGAAAAGGCGCATATCTCTGGGGAACTGCCACACACCTGTATGACACAACCGGAAACCGCGTTGGTGCGATCGAGGTAATACGGGACATCACCGGGCGGAAAAAAACTGAGGAGATAGCAAAGGCAAGCGAGGGTAAGTTCCGGTCGCTGGTCGAGGAGGTGCCCGATTTCATCCTGGTGCACCGCAACGGAAAGCTTCTCTTCGTGAACCAGGCAGCATCCGAGAGTACGGGATATGCCGTGGAAGACCTCATCGGAAAATCCCTGATCGACTTCATCATACCGCAAGACCGTGAACGGGTCATTGCCACGATGACGCAACGCATGAAGGGGGAGCCGGTGGAACCCTACGAGATCGGGATAACGACCTCCACCGGCCAGGTCCGGAACGTGATCATACGCGGCAACCTGATCGAATATGAAGGCGCCCCTGCCTCCCTGAATGTCCTCACCGATGTCACCGAGATGAGAAAAGGTGAGAAAGCTCTTACTGACAGCGAGGCGCGGTTCCGTGACCTTTTCAACAACATGAGCAGCGGGGTTGTTATTTACCAGCCGTTAAACGACGGGCAGGACTTCATCATC
>NZ_PIZH01000417.1 GCF_002835825.1 Methanoregula sp.
ATCTTTATATCGCCTCTTATGCAAGGAATCATGACGATTTGGCAGGGATACCATGAATTTCCGGATGAACGAGCAGGCACTGACGGAGGTGGTGGGTTTTGTCCTCATCCTGGGTGTCATTGCCGCAGCCTTTTCCCTGTACCTTACGTACGCAGTTCCGGCGCAGGGCCGCGAGAACGAGATCCAGCACATGAACGAGGTCAAGGATGAATTCACCCAGTACAAGTTCACCCTTGATGCCCTGTGGAGCAACAATCAGCTGGGGAATTCCATCACCAGTACCTTCTCCCTTGGGACCGGGGGTTCCTTTACACAGGGAGGGAACCGCATTATGCCGATCCTCAACCCGATAGCATCCAGCGCCACCTTCACCATCAACCACCGGAACGAGACGCTTACGGTCTCCTCCCGGTCCCTGATCACCGATACGGTGAATTTCACCTATTCATCAACCGCGGTCCCGGGTTCCCTGGTCCTGTATGATCCGCCCGGGAAACTTCTGGTGAACATATCGAATGCAGGGAACCTCCAGACCGGCTACGGAATCCGGGTGAACGGGACCGGCTGGTACGCGTCGGTGAACAAGACGCCGCGGTACGAATTTTACCTGTATCCATCTTCAGTAACGTACGCACCTGACGGTAAGATCACCAACATAACCTTCAGCGAGGGGTACAAGTACAACAGGACCGATATAACCGTGAGTGTATTCAAGGACGGCAAACCCACGATTGAAAATCTCATCGTGTACTCAAATATCGCGGCACTGTCGTCAGGCCAGAACTATACCGTCAACTTAATGGACGATACCTATGGTATCAGGTCATTTGTCTCGTATCCCACGCAGGTCATTTTCACGAAGCCCGGGACTTCGAATGACCTGATCGCAACCGGGATTGCGGTGTACGATTACACGGAACAGGAGAGCAGTCATGCGGTCTCCCTCGGAGCCATTGAATATGCCTCGAACAATTACTACTGGATCCAGCAGCGGTACTTTTACCAGATGGGGGGCGTCTTCCTGGAACAGGATGACGGCGCATCCTACAAACTCGCCCCGGCAGTCACGATGACCTACAACAATGTCACGGGAATTATGAGAGTGAAAATCAATGAAATCGTGTTCGATCCCTCGAACAGCGGTATCATCGGCGGGACGAGCCCGGTACAGGTACGGACCCGGCTCAGCAACATGACCGCACTTCCCTATGCCCCGATCACTGCCAATACGAAGAGTGTGACCATCAGTGTGGCATCCTCCGACCCGTTCGTCCCCCCCCTCTGGTATGAGGTGTTTGATGAAACGGCAAACAAGACCGGCGGGGTTCCCCGAACTTTTTACCAGCTGGCCCTGACGCCGACGACCGGCTCCATCATCATCAACGGCCCGGATTATACCGGCTCAACGTACGATATCCTGCTGGAAGCAGAGCGGATTAATTTCTATGTCAAATTCCATGGACTGGGAGGGATTCTTGAATGAAAAAAATGGACTGTTCCCATGCAGCCGCATCGCAGATGGGAATGACGGTGCTCATCGCAGTCGTTACTATCGGTGTCGCAATTGCCGGTGTTGCGGTGATCTCAAAGCCCCAGGCTGAGGAGATACCTGCAGTGAACGTGGTTATTGAAAACTGGAGCAAAACCATCTATGTCTACCACCGGGGCGGTGAACCGCTCGACCGGCAGAATATGCTGATTATGGTCAATGGCGAGCCCCATACTGCTGACTTCATCAGCACACTGACCGGCCAGGACTGGACGACGTTCAGGAACGGCGATGTCCTCACCTATGAC
>NZ_PIZH01000418.1 GCF_002835825.1 Methanoregula sp.
CTTTGAGACCGTGTCCATGATCTTTGCCGATGCCGTCATTTCCCGGCTTATGGAGATCACACAGACCGATGAATCTTCGCTCAAGAACCGCCACACAAACATTGAATGAGGAAAACCATGACCATGAAATTCTCTGAACGGGTTTCCGGAATCGAGATCTCCGGCATCCGGAAGATCTTCGAAGCTGCCGGCCCGGGCTCGATCAACCTGGGCCTCGGCCAGCCGGACTTCGATACGCCGCAGCATATCAAGGATGCTGCAATCAAAGCCATCCAGGAAGGTAAGACCGGCTATACGACGAATAACGGCCTTCCGGAACTCCGTTCCGCCATCAGTAAAAAGTTCAAGAACGAGAACGGGATCAAGTACCACCCCGACCAGCTGATTGTCACGGCCGGTGCAAGCGAGGCGCTCCACATTGTCATGCAGGCGATGCTGAATCCCGGTGACCGCGTCCTCTGCCCTGACCCGGGTTTTGTGTCGTATGCATCCCTTGCCACAATTGCCGGCGGAAAACCGGTCAGTGTGCCCCTGACAAAGACACTCCATATCGATGTAGAAGCTGCAAAAAAGCTGATGGACGGGGCAACACTCATGGTCATCAACTCGCCCGGCAACCCGACCGGCGCTGTTGAAAGCGAGGAATCGATCCGGGCCCTTGTTGAATATGCAGCGGACAAGAATGTCACTATCATCTCTGATGAAGTGTACGAGCATTTCATCTATGGCAGGAAGCACGTGAGCGCAGCGCGGTTCGGCGACAATGTGATCACGATCAATGCCACGAGCAAGACCTACGCGATGACCGGCTGGAGGATCGGGTACCTTGCGGCATCTCCCGAGATTGTCGGTCAGTGCCTGAAGGTACACCAGTACTGCCAGGCATGCGCAACCTCAATCGCCCAGTACGCGGCAGTTGCTGCGTATGAAGGAGACCAGGGTGCGGTAAAGGTCATGCGGGATGAATACGAGGCACGGCGCGACCTCATATGGGGCGGGTTAAACGAACTGGGATTCGATTTCCCGAAGCCCGAGGGGGCATTCTACACATTCGTCCCGATGAAACCCGCCCTCACGGAGAAGATCATCGAAGCCGGTGTTATTGTTGTGCCCGGCACAGCATTTGGTGCCAATGTCCCGGAATATACCCGGTTCAGTTATGCCACATCGCGGCAGAATATTATGACAGCACTTGAGCGGATTGGAAACCTTGTGAAGTGATATCATGGTCAGGGATCTTTTAGAAAAATTATCCAATGCCCACGGCGTGTCGGGCAGCGAAGGAAGCGTATTTGCGATTGTCAAAAAGGAACTCAAAGGCCACGTGGACGAGATCCGCGAGGATGCGATGGGCAACCTGATCGCAACCAAGAACGGCGGAAAATTCTCGGTGATGCTCGCCGCCCACATGGACGAGATCGGCCTGATGGTGAAGTATGTCGATGAGAAAGGCTTCATACGGTTTGTCGCGCTTGGCGGCTGGTACGACCCCGTGCTCTACACCCAGCGGGTCGTCCTGCATTCGACCAAGGGTCCAGTGTACGGCGTTGTCGGCGGCAAGCCCGTCCACATGATGAATGACGAGGAGAGGAAGAAAGGTGTCAAGATCGACGACATGTTCATCGATGTCGGGGCAACGAACCGCCAGGAAGTGGAACTTCTCGCCATCGATGTCGGCACGCCCGTCACCATTGACCGGCAGTTCGCGGAGCTTGCAAACAACCGGGTGACCGGTAAGGCCGTCGCACATCGGGCCGGCGTCGCGACTCGAGACCACGCCATGAAGGAGGGAAAAA
>NZ_PIZH01000419.1 GCF_002835825.1 Methanoregula sp.
TATTTTTATTGTTTTTTTACTGCTGTACTGGGTGTTATCAACTACAATTTAGCTTATTATGATAAGAGCTTTGTTGTTTACACTCTATATACAGACAAAGATGTCGCCAGCAGGATCACGGTGGAATGTATCGCCGCTGGCAGAGGCGCAACACAATCGCAAAACCCGGCCGTCCTTTGATCGGGGTACACACGATAATATACAAAAAAAGAAAAAACGAAAACCAGAGGGCCGGCAGGAGCCGGGCACCTTATTCCATGCGGATAGCTTCTGACGGGCAGACATCCACGCAGGTCTGGCAATCGACACACATGTCCTTGTCTACCTTTGCCTTGTCGTTCTCCATGGTGATTGCTGATGCGGGACACTCGCTCACGCAGGTTTCACATCCGGTACACTTATCGTTGTCAACGATTGCTACCAACTCGTTCACTCCGGTCTATATGTTTCTATTCAGGGTAAAAAAAGGGTTACTATCCGGGCACTGGAGTTGCAGGACGACCGGGGCCGGAAGAATAGAGGAGGAAAAATCGGGATTGGTGAAGGAAGATGTTACTTCTTCAGCCCAAGGACATCGTTCATATCGTATATGCCAGGCTTTTTCCCGACAACCCAGCGGGCTGCCCGCAAGGCGCCGCTGCCAAAGGCCGGCCGATCATAAGCACGGTGCGCGAGCTCGCAGGTCTAGAATTCCTTCGAATAAATGACTTTATAATCGCCGACAATGTCCCCGCCCCGTATCACGTGTGCGACGAACTCATGTTTCCGCTCTGTCATGCCTTCGCGCCCATACAGTTTCTCGCGGCTGCCGGCCTCTTCCTCAATGATCTGGAGGAGGGTTTTTGCCGTACCGCTCGGGGCGTCCTTCTTGTTCCGGTGGTGTGCCTCGATGAGCTCGATATCATAGTCTTTCAAGAGCCGTGCCGATTCGCGCACGAGCTGCTGGAAGATGGCGACCCCGATCGAGAAGTTGGTAGTAATAACGGCCGGGACATGGCCGAGGATCGCCTTCTCCATCTCTGCCCGCTGTGCCGGTGATATACCAGTAGTGCCGATAATCAGGGCGCAGTTGTTCCGTGCCGCCACCTGAACGTTCCCGACAACCGCACTGGCAATCGTGAAATCGATGACAACGTCTGCCTGTGTCCTTTTCAGGAGCGCATCGGCATCCTTTGCCTCAACGATCTCGGCCCCGAAAAAGGAACTGGGCTTGAGATTGATGCCCCCCACCAGTTCCAGGTCATCGGATTCATGGACCATCCTCCCAAGGGTCTGCCCCATCCTGCCCGAAGCTCCGCAGATGACTACGTTTACCATGACTGCATCACCGCGTGCGCCGTCGGGGGGCGGGTTTGGTTTTCCTTTTTGCCGCTGCTGCCTTCACCGGCTTCTTTGCGACGGTCTTTGTCGGAGTCTTTACTTTCGGCACAGATCCTTTGATCGGGATGGTCGCAAGCACCTTTTTGAGCTGCTCGGCCTTCTTTGCATCCAGTTCATCGAGGGGAAGCCTTACCGGACCACCAGCAAGCCCCATCAGCTCGACCGCTTTCTTGACCGGGATCGGGTTGGTGTCGATGAACAGGGCACGGTGGAGGGGGGACATGGCATAGTGGATCACGAGAGCCTTCTGGTAATCGCCCTGCCGGAACGCCTCATACATCGCGACCATCCGTGCCGGGTCGACATTTGCCGTGACAGAGATGACACCGGAACCGCCGAGTGCAAGGATCGGGAGAGTAATACCGTCATCCCCGGACATGACATGGAAATCCTCATCCTGCGTCTCCTCAATGA
>NZ_PIZH01000420.1 GCF_002835825.1 Methanoregula sp.
TGGGAAGCGTCACATGTGTATAAGAGAAGAATCGTACTGCGCCCCGTCCCCCTTGGGGGACAAATTGGCGCAAAAGGGGGGGTTATCACCCTCGCTTCCGGACTGTTCCCTGTCAAAAAAAATTGGTTTGTTCTCCTCCGGTTCCCTTCAGGCCAGGGCCGCCACGGTATCTGCCCAGGTCTCGACCTTTGTGCGGATCGCGTCGTCCGAGTACGAGGAGAGGTTGACGCGTTCGCGTGCAATCGTTACCATGTACAGCTCGCCGTTCGGGTCGCGGCACCGTATGGTTGCCGAGTAGGTCTCGCTGTCCGGGTCGCGGACTGCGGTCCCTCCATGGGCTGCCGCGAGCGGGGCGCTGCCGAGCAGTGCCGTTGCGCCGGCATTGAACCCGGCGATGGTGTCGAATTTGCACGAGTCATTGCCCACGGTCTTTGCATCGGTGTCCTGGTAGATCACCTTCACGACATAAGCTTCCTTGCTCTTCTCCACCGGCTGGTGGCTGACGCCGCCTTCCGTCCATGCAACGCAGCCGAACGGGTTGTCCGTGATCACGGACTGGACAATTGAGTCGAATGTCGATACACCTGCGATCGGGGTCGCGAGTTCGCGGACCGCGGTCTTTACGTTTGTCTTCTCAACAAAGTCTGCCATTGTTTTTCTCCTCCTGTTTTTGATGTGGTGGCGGCCGGAAGATCTTCAGGATCTCCGGCCGTTTGTTCCGGGGGATGTGCGCAATTCTCCCGGACCAGAGCAGGGACTCCGTTTCTGCTTTGGGTCATTGAGGCCCCTTTGACACCTAATATACGACGTGAAAGGCAATGGATTTTAATTCAAAAAGGATTTTTTTGAAAAACGGAGGAAAAATTAAGGCTTTTTAGAGAATTAGCAGGTTTTTTTCGGGTTTTTTCCAGGGAACAAAATTGTTCCTAATGATGGAAGATCCAAACGGCGATAGAAATGCCGGGTCGAACTGAATTATGTCCCCCTCCTCTTTCGCTCGTCCAAAGGACCCATTAGGGCATGGTCCGGGACATGGCTTTTCAACGGCGTGAAAATGAGATGGATTCCTAATTATTGACCTGTTGAAAGCCTGCATTTTTGCGATTAGGACATGTTTTTTTCAAAATAAGGGGGATTCTGAGCCCTTTACGGGCCCGGATTCGGGGAATTCCCGGGAGGTGTCTCCTCTCCGGTGGCAATTCCTGAATCCTTGGCAAGGGGTTCTGTTTCCTTGGATCCCCCACCCCGGCGCAACCGGAATTTACCGTGCACTGGCAAGCGGGTCTCCAGTACAACAGAGTTCGATGAGACCTGTTGTCGTTAGCCGGAAAAACCGGAGTACACCGTACGGGCTTCCGGTCCAGAGTTCCAGGAACCGGCCCTGGCATTGCGGCACAAGCCTTAAGCGGGAAATCTGTTCTGCGTACTGAAATTCAATTTCCCCGATCGATCCGTGGAGCCGGCGGGTCCGCTGGACCAGGACAACAGCGGTATATGCTGCCGCGTGGATAACAAAGTCGCAGACACTTCCGCGTTCCCTCCGGCAGGGCGTAACAAAACCCCGTGACCATGCAACCGGCAGAGCAATGCAAAGCACGCTTTGCGGCGGTCGTCCACGGCTCATGCAACACTCTCCTCATTGCCCCGGGATATCGTCAGGCCTCCCGCATTATTGAGTGACGGCCGCAGCTCTCGTTTGATGGAGCGTGAATGAACGCTCACGTGGTACCGGTGCTGTTTCATCTTTGGGACAACAATCCCAACACCTGCCGCACGGTTTCTGATGTTC
>NZ_PIZH01000421.1 GCF_002835825.1 Methanoregula sp.
GTAGATGACCTGCGTTTCCTGAGGATATTCTTGTTCGGTAATTCCCGTTTTTGCATTATATTTTTTTACAGAAACCCGGTTGACATGCGATAGAACCGCATCGTTGGGTAACCCACCGTACCTTTCCAATGCCTTTTCAGCAAGTGCTGGTGCTTCAGCTTCTGAGGGTGTGCTATTTTTTATTTCCAGAGAATAGCGAATAACCCCTCGGTTATCCGCAAATGGCCAAGTCTGCCTGAATATCCCGGAACTGGGGCAGAAATCCCCAGATATTGGTCTAATAGGATTCTATTTTCTGCAATTTTTCAATCGGAATGAGAGAGCTGTCGCTCGGCATTCCGGATACTGATGAGGTTGAAGAGGTTATAGCAGAAGCAGGAGAAGAGATTTTTCGCATGTACCCGGAGATGGGTGGTAACCAGCACATGGCCAGCGTGGAATACCCTCTTGATCACGGCAAAGGGCCGTTCCACGAGGGATCGGGTCCGGTTGATAGCCCGGTTTCTCCGTTTGTCCTTGACGGAGAGTTCCTTTCCCCGGACAGCCCGGTGCATGGTTTTGTCGGTTGATGCGAAGGGGATAGTACCAAAGTACCCTTTATCACGATATACAGTCTCGCCTTTCTCCGAGAGATCGATCTGGCTGTCATGCACTGAACCGGTTGTCGTATCGAACCGCCGGACGAACTGGTTCTCCTTGTCAGTGAGCACATGAAGTTTGTATCCGAATTCCGATTTTTTCCCTTTTTTCGTCCACGTCCCGTCCCGGCTCCGCCGGGTCTTTGCCTCGTCTCCCCGGGGCTTGTCGGCTGGCGCATGACCAGGATCGGCGGTGATGAATGTCGCGTCCTGAATCGTACCCCGCTTTATCCGGTATCCCTTTTCGTCCAGCTGACGCTGGAGTTCTTCCCAGATCAGATGGATCTTTCCCTTCTCAGTCAGTCGTTCCCGAAACAGCCACAGCGTTGTCCGGTCCGGAACCTTCTCTGGACATCCCAGAAAATGCCAGAACGAGACCCGATCGGTCGCCTGGCGTTCAGCCTCATAATCCGATAACCCATACCATCCCTGCAGCACCAGCAGCTTCACCATCAGGATCTCATCGATATGCGGCCTCCCCCCCTCCGCTTTGGTATCCCGATACATATCACTGAGAATCGGCCGGAACTTCTCCCAATCGATAAGTCCGCTGATCTCTCCCAACTTGTCGCCAAGGTTTGCTACCTTTGCATAATGCTGCCGTAGAAAATAGTCCTCGAATCCGCCCATATCCTTTATTCGGGGGTACTCAGATAAAAACCTAAGCTGCCTTTTTCGATATGCTCTCCTGTTTGTTATAATTCACCTGACCGGAGCCGGGCCGATGGGGATACTTATGAACATGTTCGGGGGGCAATCTGAAAAACCATCCGGCAGTTTTATCAGCAGTATCGGAAGCATACCGGTAATTGGGGAGTCTTTGCAATCGTTAATAGAATCGACCGGCGCATTTACGGACGCTGCAAAGAATATCCGGGTAAAAAGCCGGTTGTACCGTGACGGTCCGTATTCCTGGATTGAGGGGAAATTACGGAACAACGGTACCGCGGCATACAAGGGAATGATCTATTTTGATCTCCTTGATTCGGAAGGGAGACCAATCGGGTCAGCCTGTACCCTTATCGGGCCGGTGCAGGCCGGAGAAATCCTCCGTTTCAGGACAGATACGGTAAATAATACCGCTGTCTCAGATTACCGGCTGAATTATATCATTGGCGGGTGTGTCCGTCTCACAATTCGTATTCGGCCC
>NZ_PIZH01000422.1 GCF_002835825.1 Methanoregula sp.
AGGTCTCAGGATTCTTTCGTGGAGTATCTGTCATCGGATCATCTCGTCAGGGGATGGGAGAATAAATGAGAGTTCTCGTAATCAGTCTGCCTTCTCTTCGTCGGTCACCTGCGCAAGCACCTGCGCCGTGGGGCCGATATCGATTACCTTCCCGCCGCGCATCAGGGCGAGCCGGTCACAGATGTCGCGGACGAAGTCCATGTCGTGCGAGACCACGATAAAGGTCTCGTCCATCTCGTCGCGGGCATGCAGGATCGAGTGCTTCACGTCCTGTTTTGTGATCGGGTCCATGGTCCCGGTCGGCTCGTCGAGGATAACGAGCCGGGGCTCGCGGATCAGCACCTGCGCAAGGGCTACCCGGTGCCGCTCCCCGTCCGAGAGCTCGCCGGGCATCCGGTTCAGGATGGCCTTTGCCTTATCCTCGGAGAAGCCGGCCATCCGGAGCGTGACGATCGCTTTTCTCACCGCCAGTTCCTTGGGAAACTCAAGGCCGATCGAGTCGGTGAGGTTGTCGATAACCGTGCGGTGCGGGAAGAGGTCGTACTCCTGGTGAAGGAGGCCGATATACTCCTTGGCCCGGCCCCGCTGGTCGATACCGGGCTTTGTCATATCCACCCAGTCGTCACCTATCAGGACGTTCATCTCCCCGCTCGTGGGCTCGATGATGCCGGAGATGATCCGCGAGAGCGTGGTCTTGCCCGCACCGCTCTTGCCGATGATGCCGAAGATCTCCTTCTTTGCAACATTGAACGTGACGCTGTTTACTGCTTTCACCACGCCGCGGTCAACCGAGATGTAGCGTTTGGTCACGTCCCGGGCCTGGAGGATCTGCTCTCCCAGTTCGACCGGCTCCATATCCTCGATCTCATGGTAGTCCTTTGCAAAGGATTTGATGACGGATTTCGGGGACCCGATGGCAGCAATCCCGCCACCGTCAAGGAGGAGGGCGCGGTTTGCCATGTCCTCGATGACCTGCGAGAAGTGCGAAGTGACGACCATCCCCATCGCGTTCTTCTTTGCGGCTTCAAGGAGCATCGAATGCACAAGCTGCGCCGTCTCCGGGTCGAGCGTCCCCGTGGGTTCGTCGGCAAAGAGCATGGCCGGGTTCTTGGCCAGCTGCCGGGCAAGGACGACCCGCTGCTTCTCCCCGCCGGAGAGGTCGCGGGCAATGTGCATCATCCGGTGCGAGAGCTTCACCTGGTCGATGAGGTCGGCCGCCCGGTTCACTGCATGCTCCTGCGGAAAGCGGATGTCATCGAGGGCGTGGAGCACGTTCTCGATCACCCGGTCGTCGCCGTACAGGGCGAAGGTGCGCTGGAACATGATGGCAGTCCGGTTCATGACCCGGGACTTCATGCCGTCGCTCTTCTCGTCCCAGAGGTCGACATCAACCGCGACGAGCTCGCCGCCGCATTCCGGGCATTTCCCTCCGGCCCGGCTCTGCACGTCCATAAACGCACAGCGGTCGCAGGCTGCCATGTGGTAGATAACCGAACCTTTTGTCGGGGGCTGCTCCACGCCGCGGAGAAGGTGCATCAGGACGCTCTTTCCGGCGCCGCTCCTGCCGATGACGCCAAGAACTTCACCCTCCGGGATCTCGAAGGAGACATTGGTTAAGACCCGTGTATCGTCAAAGTCCATGCAGAGATCGGACACGCTGATGAACGGTTGTGGCATGGTCGGCCCTCACTCCCGGTGTGGTTCGGCGGGTTTCGTGTGCCGGGGTACCTGATCCGGCCGGTCTTCATTGTGCAGGCACTCCCCGCGTTGGTCCTGGCAGGGG
>NZ_PIZH01000423.1 GCF_002835825.1 Methanoregula sp.
TTTCGTGGGGTCGGAGATTGGTATAAGAGCCAGGCTTTGATGTACTGGGGCTTGTAGGATATCTTCAGGGTTGTCTCGACCGATCCGGTCGTCGGTGTCTCAACCCCGGCAAGGAGCTTGGCAAACGTACTCTTGCCCATGCCGTTTGCCCCGACAACACCCAGCACTTCACCGGCGCGGACCGTCCCGCCACCGACCGTCAGATGGAACGTATCGTATTTTTTTGTCATTGACGGAATAAGGAAGAGATCTTCGCGGTTCGATCCTTTCTCGTGGGCCCGCTTCTCGAAGACCACCTGGGTGTCCCGGAAGCGGACATTCTCTTCTGCAAGGAAACCTTCGAGATACTGGTTGATCCCGACACGAACGCCCTTAGGGCGGGTAATGATACCAAAGACGGCCGGCTTGCCGTACCCGACATGGACGGTATCGGCCAGCATGTCGAGGATGGCAAGGTCGTGCTCCACGATGACCACCGGGCGCTCTGCGGCAAGGTCGCGGATCAGTTTGGCTGCGGCAATCCTCTGGTAAATATCGAGGAAGGGGGTGATTTCATCAAGGAAGTAGAGGTCGGCATCGCGGGCAAGGCAGGCAGCGATAGCTACCCGCTGGAGTTCACCACCGCTCAGTGTGGCAATGTCATGGTCAAGGATCGCGTCCAGTTTCAGGAGCGGTATGATCTCCTCCAGCCTCCCGCGTTCATCGGTAGTCTTCAACAGCGCTGCCACGGTGCCGGAGAAGACCTTTGGGATGAAATCGATGTACTGAGGCTTGGATGCAATTTTAAGGCTCTTCTTCGAGACTGTCTGGAGGTAATCGAAGAGCTCAGTGCCGGTGTACCGCTTCAGGATCTCTTCCCAGGGAACCTCGCTGTCGAAATTCCCGAGATTGGGGCGGAGCTGCCCGGAAAGGATCTTGATCGCTGTGCTTTTCCCAATACCGTTTGCGCCCAGGATGCCGGTGACCTTCCCTTCAACTGGTGCCGGAAGACCGTACAGGGCAAACCCGTTCTTCCCGTACCGGTGAGTCGGGTGCTCGAGTTCCTCTGGAAGACTGACAATGTCGATGGCACCGAAGGGGCACTTCTTGATGCAGATACCGCACCCGACACAGAGTTCCTCGGATACCTGGGCTTTCCCATCCTCACCGATGATCACCGTCTCGTCCCCGGTCCTGACCCGGGGGCAGTAGATGATGCACTCGGTACCGCACTTCCGGGAATGGCAGCGGTCTTTGTGGACGATGGCGATTCTCATGGTGTACCACGAAAAAAGAACGTTACCGGGGAATCGAGGTCAGCAGGATCGTCCATGTCACGAACCAGAAGGCAAAGGTCATGAATCCCTGGAAAAACCAGTCCTTGCCGCCAAGTTTTGACGTATCCATCCGCATCAGCATGAAGATGTGTTTCTGCAGGACGATGAACACGAGCATGAACATGAACCCGAGGAAGCCATCAGCCTGGATCCCGGAAGCATCCGGTATGCCACCGAAATAGTAGGCAAGGATACCGGCAAGCATACCCAGCAGGGAGGCTATCAGGGTCCGTTTGATCCGTTCGATATGTTCGGCCTGCTTGTCTGCCTTGGTCTTTGCCTTTTTGGTCTGGACCGGCTTCTCTTCAGGAATATCTTCACTCATCCCGCAACACCAGTTGTCGTATACCTATGTTTGCCAAGCCATATGTAATTTGGTTTTACCATTTTCCGGGTGATTATACGTTTATCAGCTTATGGCAGCTAATAAGTAACCGACAAAAGCGTATGGCATCAGAACAGGGT
>NZ_PIZH01000424.1 GCF_002835825.1 Methanoregula sp.
TGACAGTACGGGACTGCCGGCAGGATTCTGTGCGGGACGATCCCGGGCTGGGAATGAAAACAGGAGATACCGACGCATGACAATAACAAAGACCATGAACCATTACCCGGTGATGTTCCGGGCCATTGAAGGCATCGCGCTGCTTGCCCTGATGGGGGCCTGCTTTGCACTCAGCTGGCTCTTCCGGCGCGAACCGATCTTTTAAGGAGGGATCCCAAAAAGGATCCGTCATCTTTCTCATCTCCAGGGAATATTCTCTTCATGAGAGAATCTTTTCTGCAAGGGCTGACGTACTATGACCAGATTCAGGTGAGATCTTCCGGCCCGCCCAGCAGTTCACCCTCTTCCACATCGTCTTCCGTGCACCAGATCTCAAGCGTCTGGTCAATACCGGCATATTCCTGGTGGTACTCGTCGACCGTTGAGCCTGGAGCCATCGGCACCGAGCTCATGAGCTTCCCGTCTTTGAACCCGTAGAGTTTTCGGTATTTCCAGCCGGGGCCAAGGACAACGGTCCGCTCAAAATAGACGTCCTGTGCCAGCTGGTGGGTGAAAAAGATTCCCGGTTCCCATTCGAAGAGTGGCTCACGCACGTACCGGCGGATATACCAGCGCAGTTCGGCAACAAGCGCAAGGGCACTGCTCAGTGCTGCACAGGAAATGTACACGCCACAGGATTTCTTTTTCGGGTGGTAGAACCGCAGTGCCATTCGGCTCGTCTCCGAAGAAAAGAGGGTATGGTGGAGATCGGTGCCTTCGCGCTGGATCAGGAGGATGTTCATTCCTCTCTCCAAACTTTTTTGCCCATCGTAATGCGGGCTCAGGTATACATCCGGTTGTCGGCAACTGCCTCGTTCTTCACCTTGCGGGCCGCATCGGTGAAGTCGATCATCTCAACCTTTTCTGCTTCGCGGCGAACGGCCATCATGCCGGCTTCGCGGCAGATCGCCTCGAGTTCTGCGCCGGTGGCGTTCTCGGTCATGCTGACAATCGCATCCATCTCCACGTTACCCAGCTGCATCTTCCGTGAATGGATCTTCAGGATCTGGAGCCGTGCCTCTTTATCCGGTACCGGGATTTCGATCAGGCGGTCGAACCGGCCGGGCCGAAGGAGTGCCGGGTCCAGCATGTCTGCCCGGTTGGTTGCCGCCATGATCCGTACATCGCCGCGGTTGTCAAAACCGTCCATTTCGGCCAGCAGCTGCATCAGTGTGCGCTGGACCTCTGCACTACCACTTGTGCCGTCGTTGGTCCTCATGCTGCCAACGGCATCGATCTCGTCGATAAAAACAATTGCCGGCGCGCGTTCGCGTGCCAGCTGGAAGAGTTCCCGGACGAGGCCGGCACCTTCTCCGATAAACTTGTGGACAAGTTCGCTGCCGGACATCCGTATAAACGTTGCCTTTGCCTCATGGGCAACTGCTTTTGCAATCAGGGTCTTGCCGGTACCGGGTGCACCGTAGAGCAGGATGCCCTTGGGGGGTTCGACGCCGATACGCTGGAAAATCTCCGGCCGGGTCAGGGGGTACTCGACGGCTTCACGCACTTCCTTGATCTCGTTTGCAAGACCGCCAATCTGGGCATTCGATATATCCGCGGATTCCCAAAGTTCCATCACGCAGACTCGGGAGTCGTAGATCTTGCCGATCACCTTGACGATCGAGAGCGCGTTTCTGACTGAAGCCTTCTCCACGGTTTTTAGGCGGCGCAGAAGTTCCTCTCCGGCCTTTTTGAGCTACTTCTGGTTTTTGGCCGCTGTGCGGAATACGCTG
>NZ_PIZH01000425.1 GCF_002835825.1 Methanoregula sp.
GGTTGGGAAATTGTACCGGGGAAGGAAAAGATGCATCTTAACAGCCTGACAAAAATTCAATTGCAGGGGGCAGGACAGAATAGCAATCTTCAGGTATGACAGCAACGTAACGGATCACCTGAAAAAAAGTGATAAACGACTCGGTGCGGCGATCGATGGGATCGGATTCATCGAACGAACGGTGACCCCGGATCTGTTTGCGGCGCTTGTCGCAAGTATCGCAGGCCAGCAGATCTCGGCAAAAGCTGCAAAGACCATCCGGGAGCGGATGGATGTGCGGTTCGGGGCGATCACGCCGGAGACGATCGCTTCGGCAACAACGGATGATATCCGCAGGTGCGGGATTTCCAAGCGCAAAGCCGGCTATATCAAAGGGATCGGTGATGCCACTTCGGGCGGCAGCCTCGACCTCAACGCGCTTTACAGGCTTTCTGATGGTGAAGTCATCGACAGGCTCACAACCCTGAACGGCGTGGGAAGATGGACCGCGGAGATGCTCCTCATCTTCTCGATGGAACGGCCGGATGTTGTGAGCTTTAGCGATCTTGCAATCCGCCGCGGGATGATGCACCTGTACGGGAAGGCGACGATAGACCGGACCACGTTCGAGCGGTACCGTAAGCGGTACTCGCCCTATGGATCGGTTGCGTCGCTCTACTTATGGGAGATCTCGCACCGTGACAAATAGCCACCCCGGGGTATCTCCCGTATCAACCCGCTTGATCAGACGAGAGTCTTTTGCGGGTCGTTGAGATGTTTCTTTGCAGCGGGCGTGACCTCCCGTCCCTGCGGTGTGCGCTTGAGACACCCGATCTGGATCAGGAATGGTTCATACACGTCCTCGATCGTCCGCACCTCTTCGCCAACCGAGATCGCGATGGTCTTCACACCTACGGGGCCGCCATTGAAGTCGTTCGCCACAACCGCAAGAATGCGCCGGTCAAGGTCATCGAGGCCGAGCTCATCTATCTGGAGCATGGAAAGGGCATCATTTGCGATCTCGCGCGTTATCGTGCCATCTCCCTTAACCGTTGCATAGTCCCTCACCCTCCGGAGGAGCCGGTTGACAATGCGGGGGGTCCCCCGGCTCCTCTTTGCGATCTCGGATGCCCCTTCAGGTGTGATCGGGATCTTCAGGATCGAGGCGCTCCGGGTCGCAATCCGGGCCAGATCCTCCGGGGAATACAGGTCGAGGCGCGAGATGATACCGAACCGGTCCCGGAAGGGTGCGCCAAGGAGCCCCTGTTTGGTGGTGGCCCCGATGAGAGTGAACTGTTCGAGATCCAGCTTGATGGAGCGGGCGCTGGGCCCTTCCCCGATCATCACATCGATGAAGAAGTCCTCCATCGCAGGATAAAGGACCTCCTCGACCACCGGGCTGACCCGGTGGATCTCGTCGATGAAGAGGATGTCCCCCCGCTTTAATGGCGTGAGAAGCGCCGCGATATCGCCGGGCTTCTCGAGAACCGGGCCCGTTGTTGTCCGTATATCGGCCCCGCGTTCGCGTGCGATGATATGGGCAAGCGTGGTCTTGCCAAGCCCCGGGGGGCCGGAGAAGAGGATGTGATCGATCGGCTCGTCCCGTTTGCATGCTGCCCCGATTCCTACCTGGAGCCACTCCCTGACCTGCTCCTCCCCGCCGAACCCCCCTAGCCGGCTCGCCCGGGCGGCCGGGCCATCGGTCCCCCCGTGCCGGGGGGCCCGTTCGCCGCCCCGCTCCCCCCTGCGCCCCGCCCTCCTTCGACCCGCGCCGCTCCCCCTCGCCGCCA
>NZ_PIZH01000426.1 GCF_002835825.1 Methanoregula sp.
TTTCGGGATCGATGCCTTCCGCTGCAAGCAGCATGTCCAGCACGCTCCGTGACGGAGTCCCTTTCCGGGTATTGATGAACCGGGCATGCACAAGATCTTCAAGCCCCAGCCCGTCCTGCGATGCGATGCCGAGTTCCACCCTCGCAATGTGGATGAACCCCAGGGCCTTGATTTCAGAAAACTCCATGAGCGGCTGGTATACCCCTATCAGGTTCTGTGCCGGGAAGACCAGCGGGGCAGCATGGCAGGTGTTGTTTTTCAGTGACTGGATCCCCGTGAAGTTACCCGGGTTGGTCGCGTGGATAAAGAGTCCCTTATCATGGGCAAGGTTTGCCAGCTCCTCGAGAGCCGGGTCCAGCGTACCGGTAAAAAACAGTGTCCGTTCGATACTCCCGGGATCGGTCGTGAGGAATACCTCGTGGTCCGTGCCCGCCTCGAACCCCTCAACCGGTGCAGGGATGTGGGTATACCCGTTGGCCTTGACCGTGGCCATCTGGACACCGGCCCCTTTCCCGTGCGGCATGCCATAGAGGGTGTTTCCAATCCGGCCTACGAAGAGTGGCACAAACTCGTCGAAACCAGGATCGGACGTGAGCGCCTGTGCCAGCTTTACGGTAACCGGGTATTTCGGGGCCGGGGCAAATCCCCAGGACTCCAGAAGGGGCGCTGCAAACTCCCGTAGCACCGTTTGGGCCGCAAGTGGGTAGCCGGGAAGGCCAAGGACGGGTTTTCCGTCGACTTTTCCCAGCATCACCGGCTTGCCGGGTTTGACGGCAACCCCATGGAAGATAAGATCCCCGATAGACCGGATCACGCCTTCGGTGAAATCGCGGGTGCCGGCTGATGACCCGGCAGAGATGAGGACCAGGTCGTTTTCCCGGGTTGCTTTTTTGAGCGCTTCGCGGATAAAGTCGGGGTCGTCAGGAACAATGGGATACCGGGTGCACCGGGCCCCGGTCTGCGAAAGGAAGACCTGCGCCATGACGGTGTTGCTTTCGACAACCTGCCCGGGCCCGGGCCGGACACCGAGCGGCACGAGCTCGCTCCCCGTGGGGATGATCCCCACGTTCACGGCAAGAACCTTAATGGTGGAAAACCCGTACGTTGCGAGAGCCCCGATGTCGAACGGGCGGATCAGGTGGCCCCGCGGGATGACGAGTTTCTTCTCCTTGATGTCCTCGCCAGCAGGTCTGACATGCTGCCATGGAATCGCGGCCCGCCGGATCTGGTAGCGGTCGCCAGACTCCCAGACATCCTCGATCATGACAACGGCATCGAACTCCGGGGGGATGATGTTGCCGGTATTCACCCGTGCGCAGTGATCGAGGGTGAGCGGGTTCCGGTCGCTGGCGCCGATCGTGTCCCGGCTCCTGACCGCGATCCCGTCCATTGCGGAGATGTTCACCTCAGGCACGGAATATTTTGCATAGATCGGTTCTATCGCAACCCGCCCGGCAGCCTGCAGGATCGGGACTTTCTCGGTTCTCCGGGGCGGGGGAAAGGAGGTGGTCAAAAGGTTCAGTGCTTCGGCAAGGGACCGGAGCTCAAGATAGCGTTTTACCATGCTGCAATCCCCCGCATCCTGATCTCTGGTGTCATCTGTTATCAGTAAAATGAGACCATGTTCAGGCCAGGGTCACGTTCTCTTCGGTCTTTCCCAGCGCTGCGAGATACACCGGCCACTGGGTCTCCGGGTCGAGATCCGCAAGTTTTGTCATCAGCTCGTCGTGGAACATATCCGAAGGAAATACCCTGAGCCCGATGCCC
>NZ_PIZH01000427.1 GCF_002835825.1 Methanoregula sp.
GCATTACTCAGGGTGGATATACGTCGACCCGGCAAGCTTTAAAAGTTGGATTAGCAGATACGATCAGCAACAGGAACACCGATCCCAAATCAATTCAGGCGGTTATCCTGATGAGTGACGGGGAGTTCAATTACTTTGGCGATCCCCTTGCCCGGGGTACCAGTTATGTATCCGCATATTGCTGGACCTCAACGTATAACAACCGACACTATTGGTTCTCGGATCTTCCGTCACCTCTTGGCACGCTTGGCAGTACGGGTATGAACGATGGTACAAATCAAAACATGGCAAACTATGCCAGGAACAATAACATTCGCATCTACACCATCTTTTTCAATGATATCGCAAGTCCATCCGGAACTACGTGGGACACCATGGGGACCCTCGCAACCGAAACCCGCGGAAAACGGTATCATGCAAAATCGGGTGCTGAGTTGGATAATGTTTATGCTGAGATCGCTGGTGATCTGAAAGAATCCGCCGGTATTGGTACCACCGTCCTGATGGACTTCGGATCCATCGTCGTCAACGACCAGCTCGACACTTCAGGGAATGTCTTCGCGTACGTTGCAGATCCGGAAACCGACGGAGTGAGCACTGCATTTGCCGGGTATCCTGCAAACCTTGGATCCACCATGGTCCGGAAATACAACCTGACACATGAACTCATCCCCGGTCCTGATTATTCGGATGTCGGCCCGCTGTGGGACAATATGACTCCTTACTGGAATGCCAACAAACAACTGTATTTCACCGTTGGCACCGTGAAGCTCCAGGAAACATGGGAGACAAATTTCCGGATGCGGGTTCTCAAAGAGGGCAGCATCAACCTGATGGGTCCAAACTCGCTGGTTTCTTTCAAAGATGAGGATGGTACGGTATCAACCCTGAAACTGGAAAACATGAGTTCCTTCACCGCAACATCCAGCACAATCTTCACCGGGGCCACGTGGCGCACCATCACCATCAGGGACTTCGAGCGCACGGACGGGGACGGGGATCTGACAGCAACGGTCCCGGTTACCTGGACGACCGAGTACGATGGCTTCCGGCCGGTGACGCATGATGTCTATTTCATCCACGGCTCCGATCCGAAGGTCCGGTTCTACCAGCAGGTGACCACCGGTGGTGGGACAAAGACGCTCTTCTCCCAGCTGGATATGTCCCGGCTGCCGGGCGGCCAGTATTATATCTACGTTCACGCGTATTCCGACGATGCCCATGCAGAGGCCATTATCGGCCCGTGGCAGTACAATGCCGGGACACGGGCGTTCATCAAGCTCGAATAATTCCCCCCGCTCCTTTTTTATTGATCGGAACCCATTCCCTCAGCCAGCTCAGGCCTCCGGCGGGATGGACCGACATCTCCTGGATGTCCCGGGGAGGAAAATGACTCTGGCGCGAATCCCGCATCGTGTATCCTGCCTGGAAGGCGATGGCCTGCCCTGCTTCGATCCGGATCAGCCAGACCCTGCCTGAATTTTTTTTAATCGCGATCATGATCGCGATTGAAAACCTGATCCGGAACGATCGGAGATTGATTGAAAATTCAGTGAACGATCCAGTACTGGCCGGGAGTTTCGATTATGATCCATATGCCCGAACGCTCGCGCCAGTTATGGCTGAAGCCTTCGATTGGAAGTGAGAACCATGCAGGATCGGATCTGACGGAGTGATCGGTATAGGAGAACCCAAAAAAAAAATTAGCGGACCCAGCGGGAATCGAACCCGCGTCCTTGGGTTCGAAGCCCAAGAGGATATC
>NZ_PIZH01000428.1 GCF_002835825.1 Methanoregula sp.
GAGACGATGAACGAGCTCCTCACCATCCCGGGTGTTGGCCGCAAGACGGCAAACATCGTGCTCTACCATGCGCTGGGGAAGAACGAGGGCATCGCGGTTGACACCCACGTCCGCCGGCTCGCCGAGCGGATCGGGTTCTCGGATACGGACAATGTCGCGGTCATCGAGCGCGATCTCATGGCACTTTTCCCGCAGAAGGACTGGGGCGATCTCACCGATGTCCTGATCGCGCACGGGCGGGCGACCTGTGATGCGAAGAAGCCGCTGTGCGGTGAGTGCGTGATCCGGGAGATGTGCCGGTGGTACCGGGAGAACCCGGCCTGAAGCGCAGACGCTTAACGTCGGAGACAGGTACTGGATTTAACCGGAACCCCCTATTAGGTTCTTCCGAGCGACCTCATGTCCAGAAATCTCACCCTTCTTTGAACCAAAAGGCACCAATTAAGCTTTTTTTAGAGTTCGGATTACCCTCCGGATCCTCAGAATCTCGCAAAAAATCCAATATTTCCAAAACCGTATGCTGTAATTCATGAAAAAACGCGACTTCCCAAAAACCTGTTTTTCAAAATGGGTTCCAATCCGAAAAATAACCTCAAATTAAAGAGATAGTGTTTCCTGAGAGTGACACCTGGACCTCCCTCGAAAAACGAGTAGTTCCCGTCGGATCCCTCCAGTTAGTTTCATGGTGTCCGGACGGTTAGCCCCCCTCAGGATCGCGCCCCGTGACGATCCTGCAGACCGGCAGGTATCTCCCTGTGCCCAAAAGAACAGGGCCCCTGCTTACAGCAGCTTCGTCTCTTCCGTGGGCTTGGGCACTTTCACGACCAGCACGCGGAAGACCGCGTTGCTCTCGTTCTTCCATGTGTGCGGGATCTTTGCCGGGCTCTCGACCAGCATGTCTTTTTCCACGGTCTGCTTCTCACTTCCAATCTCGACAACACCGGTCCCTTCCAGCACATAGAAGAATACATCGACAGGAGTGATGTGCTTTTTGAGCGCCTCACCGGGATTGAGCGTAATGATGACTGCCATCGCGTGCGGCGAGTCGTAGATCTTCCTGACATCCACATGGTGCGGGTTCGGCCCCGACACGACGTTTGCTACATCCGTGATCTTCATCTCATCTCACCCTTTCACCTGGTATATAAGGAAGTACTGATAACAGCTCGGATTTCTGTGTTTCCCTGCTAATGCGTTCCATGAAACGTGCCGTTCGTTCGTGTGCCGTGAAGTTGTCGAAGATCAGGGACTTGGCTGCATCCGGCCATCCCCTGGCCGGACGAGAAAGGACCATAATCCGGAACAAGACAGGTGCGCGGGGGAGCAGAGGTTGATGGATGCCGCCCCGCGCCCTGTCATATGTATCCTCATTCCGGTATTTTGGATTCGTGTGCCCTGTCGGACGTGATGTGCGATCACGTCCTTAGCGATCGTTTCTCTCCCCCGGTGCACAGGCCGGGATCATCGGGATGGTGTGTTGCAAGAGGGCGTGCCTGCCTGCCCTTCCATTATTCTCTGGCGCATTCACGGTGTAATGGAGACGAGTCCCGGGGTGCGTGCAACTGGGATCGTCTTGTTCAGCAGGGATTCGCGTTTCATGGCCAGAGTCTCATTTTTCGGGTTCTTCTCCATGGCCCGCTGGACCAGGTTCAGGGCAGTATGGTACTTGCGTCTCTGCGCAAAGAGCCGAACAACGTCCATCCAGAGCGGGATGTTCTGCGGTTCTATTCCGCGGGCGCGGGAAACCGCAGCCAGCGCATCC
>NZ_PIZH01000014.1 GCF_002835825.1 Methanoregula sp.
GGATCACCTTCCTTCCGTGTTTTTTTATAAAATTATTTATTGCTTTCTGTTTTATTTTCTTATAATGATAATTTTTTAAGATAATTATGCGACCATATCAGGTATGGGGAATCGACAGAATAATTCCACTCATGGATGAAATCCCTTGCTCAAAGGAGGAGTGGCGGAGCGATCTCTGCTGGGGCGGGACACGGGATCCTGTAACAGAATACCCGCTATCAGAACACCAGCACCCGCTGGTGCTCGGCATGCACATTCCCCGGGGGATAGAACAGGATCTTACCAAGCCCCGGGAATCCGATGTCAAGGACTGCGTTTAAGTCCTTGTTTTTCGTGAGCCCCCGCTTTTGCAGGGACGGTACGAGCACAAAGAAGTGGAGGTTCTCGCTTCCCGCCACCGCATTGATCACATCCTGGATCGTGAAGAGGGGGGACTCCGCGGGTGCCCGGTGTGCCCCGGCAACCGAGTACACACCGTCTTCAAGGAAGACAACGCGGGTCAGCACGCCCTGGTGGGCACAGGCAACGGCAAACGAGACTGCCCCAAGCACCATCTCGGTGCTGTACGGGGATGAGGTGACGAGGATCGTTACCGGGGGAGCGGTGCTGCTCTTCTCGGCGCGGTCAAAGGAGACCGTTATCCCTTTCTTCGGGAAGTTGATCGAGCCGGCATTGGATGAGAGGATGATATGCGGGCGCTCGAACCGGTCGACAATCGCGTTCAGGTCGCGGATATGGAACGGCTTGATGGCGCAGGTCGAGATAACCGATCCCTTCCCGTCATCCCAGGTGCTGTACCCCCTCGCCGTCGCATACCGGTTGCAGGCAAGGAAGAGGCTTGAAACATTCTGTTTTGCCGCACGGTCATGGATCTCCTCGAGACCGTGCCCGACATTCTCCGATTCGGTCGGGTGCTGGGCAGTGTGTCCCATGTGGATGCCGTCAAGGTACGCGTACAGTTCCGGTGAGAGCCGTGCCTCGATGCCGGCGTTCAGGCACCGCAGGGCATACACGGCGGAGAGATGCATGTAGGGCGACTCGCCCTGGAGCCAGCCGATGCCATCGGGAAGCGGCGGCCGGTTCTGCCGCACGAGCCCGACCACGTCCTTCCAGAACGAGGGATGGTTGTCCGCGGCAAGGCTGTTGTTGTCGATCACCTGTTCGGGATATTTCATCTTCAGGCGACCGGCCGATACCCCGCGGAGATCCAGCTCCTGCCGGTCGCAGACGATCCTGACCGCGGTCAGCGAGAGGATGACCGACCAGACCTGCACGGTCTCGGCATCCTCAAGGCTGTATAATGCGTCCCCGGTTAAGAGGAACGTGACGACCGGGCTCTCGGCCGGGGCCCGGTGCATCAGCGACTCCGGGTAGAGCTGGACAAAGAAGAACTTGAGACACTCCTCGATCCACGAGAGCCGCTCAACGGACAGGCTGCCGGAAAGGAGGAAAAAATGCGTTGTCATGGTCAGGAACTCATTCTTTTCAGGGTTTCATTTTCTCGCCAGCCGGATCTCCCAGTGCCCGTCCGGCAATTGTGCGATCTCCATAGAGAGGCCCCCCTCCCGTGCAATCCGCGGAATGAAGGTTGTAACGGCGGGGAAATTATCGCAGGTAATGAATAATTCCCCTGACGGGGATAAAGCCTTTGCTTTTTTCTCTACGACTGACAGGCAATACGGGCTCGTTTTACCGGAAATATCGAGTTTCTTCTGTTTTGCCACGGAATAAACCCCGGTTCAGGCAGATTACGGTATCTCTCATTCTTTTGTCCCGGGATAAAAATCCCTGTGCTGCCATGCCTGATCACAAAAAGTAAACCCAATAAGGAAGTACACCAAACATGAGCAACCATGAGTGACGAGAAGATAAAAAAGGCAATAGAAGAAGCAGGAATTACCGAGAAGATCACCTGCCCGCAGGCGTTTGCAATCGCCGAGAAGGCAAAAGTCTCACGGAAAGCCGTGGGCGAGTACTGCACAAAGAACCGGATCAAGATCCGGGAGTGCCAGCTGGGCTGCTTCAAATGAGCAGGTTCCTCTCCGTCATTCCCGTAGCGGATGCCGTAAAGGCAGTGGAACGGATCGCCCCTGCACCGCAGGCAGAGACAGTCCCGATCGATGCATCCGCCGGGAGGGTGCTGGCAGAAGATATACGATCGGATACGGACATTCCCGGCTTTGACCGATCGGTTGTCGACGGGTACGCGGTCCGGTCGGCCGATACGACCGGTGCGGGAGACTCGATCCCCGCGCTCCTCCGGTGCGTGGGGAGGATCGCGATGGGAAACCTGGATTCATCGCTCGTTATCGGGAATGGCGAGTGCGCTTACATACCCACGGGGGGCATTCTCCCGCAGGGCGCCGATGCAGCGGTGATGGTGGAATATACCGAAGTTGCCGGTGACACCATACTCATCAGGAAGGCGGCATCCCACGGAGAGAATATCATCAGGAAGGACGAGGACTTCCGGTCCGGAGAGCGTGTCTTTTCCACCGGCCGCAGGCTCACGCCGCAGGATGCCGGCGTCCTCGCCGCCTGTGGCTGTGCGGATGTCACCGTGGCAAAAAAGCCCGTTGTCGGGATCATTTCGACCGGTAACGAACTCGTGCCAGCCAATGTCGTGCCCGGGCCCGGGCAGGTGCGGGACGCAAATGCCCCGATGCTTGCCGCATGGCTTCTTGAATACGGCTGCCTGCCGCGGCGGTACGGAATCGTAAAGGATGAGCGCGAAGCGTTCGAGGCCGTGATCACAAGGGCGGTTGCAGAATGCGATGTCGTGCTCCTTTCAGGAGGGAGCTCCAAGGACGACCGGGACATGACGGCAAGCGTCATTGCATCGCAGGGTGAAGTGCTGGTCCACGGGATTGCGCTCGCGCCGGGCAAACCAACCATCATCGGGACCGTCGGCAGCACACCGGTCTTCGGGCTGCCCGGACACCCGGCCTCGGCCTTTGTCGTCCTGATCGCGATCGTCCGCCCGCTGCTCGACCGGATGCTCGGGCAGAGTGAGCCCCTCGTCCGGACCGTGCGGGCAACGCTTTCCGAGAACATCCCCTCGCAGCGAGGGAGAGAGGAGTACGTCCGCGTGAAGGTGAAAGACGGGATCGCGACTCCGCTCTTTGGCAAGTCCGGCCTCCTCAACACGCTTGTCCGGAGCCAGGGGCTGATCCGGATCCCGGCCGGCTTCGAGGGGCTTGAGAAGGGCAGCACCGTTGACGTTATTTTATGGTGATCCACCCCGGGGATAAGGCCACCCTGCTCCAGTCGATGCCTCTTTTTTTACAGGCCGCTTACACGCAATCCTTTTTCCGGGCGGCAACACCGAACAGTGCTCGGACAACCGGGATTCTCCTGATGATCTCGTAGCAGGCAAACGTCAAAAGGAGACTGAGGAGGACGATAAGCGTGTATTGCACCGCGGGCGGGACAGGAACAGTGATGAGGAAGTACGCAACTGCCACCAACACGGCATGATGGATGATGTATACCGGGTACGATGCCGCGGACAGGTATGTTGTGATACTGTTGGAGAAGTTGAGCAGGTACCTCCCTGCACCCAGGAGGGCAAGTGCCCCGGTCCAACCGGTCAGGACGAAGAGCGGGGATGACCCCCAGAAGAATTCTCCGTGACCGAGCGCGATCCCGCCAATCCACATGACGCCGAGGGTGAGCGCGATCCATACCACAACGAGAAGCGCCCAATTGTCTTCCAGGGAGACCTGGACCTTTTCAATCGAAACCAGGGAGTACCCGCTAAGGAAGAACAGGAAATACGACAGGAACGAATACCCTGCCACATTTGGGCCGGCTGCGTTCAGGAGCCAGGCCGGGACAAAGAGGAGGAAGAGAACGGGAAGGGGTATGGTGAAGGAGGTGAACCGGGACCCCAAGAACCGCCGCCAGAGAAGGATCGGGCCGAGTGCGGCAAGCGAAACGAGAAACAGGAACAGGATGAACCAGAGATGATCCACACTGAAGTCCCCCACCATCCCGTTGGTGTACGGAAAGGTGGAGGCTGTGCTGAAAAAATGCACGACTGCCCCGGCATAACTGCCGTCATAGCCGGTGTTGAATTTCAGGGCAAAGTAGGCAATAACAGGGCAGACGATGACCACACCGGCAAGGAAGGGGATAAGCAGCCGCTCTGTGCGTTCTCTCAGGTACGCGAGGGGCGTGCGTTTCTGTAACGCGAACTTCGTGCTGATGCCGGCAATGCAGAAGAGGAGCGGCATGATCCAGGGCTCAATGGCAACCGTGAGGCAATGCGCTGCCACGGAAAAGTACGGGGACAGCACATAGTAGCTATACCAGCCGGTACAGAAGACGAAAGCGGCGTGGGTCGGGAAGAGCAGGAGGATTGCTATCCACCGCAGGTTGTCAATGAAATGCAGCCGGACCATGAGATGATCTGATATTCGATACCGGGAAAGAAGACGGTTACGCTATGGACTGCCCCCGACCAACCTTTTCAGTTCGCCGGTGCAGCCCTCTTCGCGTGCCATGCCAGCAGGTATGCAAGGACCATCCCCGCAATGAAGGCAAGCGTGATCGAGCTGACGAGTGCAAGGAACCCGATGACCGCGGTCACTGCGAGCGAATCGGTCTTCAGGCTGTGGCGCCCCATCTCGATCCCGACAAAGACGAGCAACGCGCCGAGCACGCCGACTGCAATGAGGGAGAGGACCTGCGGCGAAGTAAAGAAGAGGGCAAGCACAATGAAGATGATGCCCGCATAGATATTCGCCCCGCCGGTGCGGGCCCCGTACCGGTACTGCCCCGCAAGCCCGCCGGCACCATGGCACATCGGGAACCCGCCGAACGGGACCGAGGTCAGGTTCATCAGGCCGATGGTGGTGGAGAATTTTTTCGGTGGCACATCCCGGCCGAACAGGTCCTTGGTCAAAAGCGAGGTGGCGAGGATGGCATTTGCGATGGTGAGGACGAGCTGGGGAAGGACCAGCTCCGATACGGCAGGGATGACATCCGTGGTGAGGGGGATCACGAGCCGTGGTGCAGGGATCAGGCTTATCGGGGGCAGACCAAAGAGCATGATGCCCCCCACAAGGCCCACGACGATGACACAGATCGAGGAGAGGTCGGGGATCCCCCGGAACCGGACCAGGAGGAGGAAGCCGACAATGACAGCGATCCCGATCCCGAAGAAGAGAGGGTCTTCGATGATGAACCCGGCTGATGAGCGGAAGAGGAGGAGGGCAAGGCCGAGCTGGATACCCCGCACAACGCTCTGCGGCACGTAGCGTTCGATGATCTCAAAGAAACGGCCGTAGCCGAGGATGAGGAAGATGACACCAAGGATTATACCGGCAACAGCGATCTCGCCGGATGAAATCCCCCCGGTCGCACCCGCGGCAATAACGACAACGGCGATCGCTTTCATCGGTTCCAGCGGGATGGGCAGCCGGTAATACAGGCCGGTGAGGATGAACCAGATCCCAAAAAAGAGCAGGATGTAGCGGGGGTCCACATCCGAGACGAGCGCAACGGCAAGGATGAGCGGGATGATGGTCCCAAAGTCCCCGAGAGATCCTGCAAGCTCCGTGAGGGAGAACGAGAGCGGGAGCGGGGAGTCTTTGTTCATGGACGCAGGCACGGGCGGCGGTCGCCCGTGTTTATTACAATAAAGGGATTGACCGAAATTAACCTTTATTAAGACGCTTTACCGGTCGCCGTCGGGCATGCATTCAATAAATTTATCTGTTTGTTCACTGTAACAGTCACTAAGGTATGCTATGGCGGATATGTTCACGGACCTTTTGATCTATATCGGTATCGGGGTCATCACGTTTGCCATCGGGATGGTACTCGGGTACCAGCTGCTGGTTATGTACTACACGAAACGGTTCCTCGTTGTTGCAAAGGAGTGTTCGGATGCTGACTCGGTCGTCCCGCTCGTGGACGAGCTTGCGAGGGAGTCGTGAGGGTGGAACTATGGTAGACATACTGAGTTATTCCCTGGTCATGGTCACCTGTTTCTGTTTTGGCCTGATCGTCAGTTTCCAGGTAGCGCATATCCACTATGCAAAAAAACTCACCACACTGGTGCGCCGCTCTGTATCCACAAAGACCATTGCGCCGGTGCTTGCCGAATACGAGACGCTCAAACCCCGGAAATAATCTTTTTTCTCGTTTTTTTCGGCCGCGTTCCCATCGCGGGCACGTTTATCACGAGCGGCCCCGGCCTGCCGCAAATCAAATCTCTAATACGAAGAAGGCCAATACTACGGTAATGCGTTGTACTGTGCTTGCCAGCGGGAGCAAGGGCAACTGTGCCATCATCGAAGGCTCATCCGCCACCCTTTTGATCGACGCGGGCCTCAGCGCGAAGGAACTCTTCCGTCGCATGGCCATGGCCGGTCTCGACCCGGACGCGATCAGCGCCATCCTCGTCACCCACGAGCATGGCGACCATATCCGCGGACTTGACGTGACCGCACGGAAACTCGATATTCCGGTCTATGCAACCGAAGGCACGCTCCGCGATTTCCTGGGATTCCGCAAGGTGTCGAAAAAGCCGCTCGTCCACCATACCTGCCGGTACCATGAACGGTTCATGGTCGGGGACATCTCCGTTGAGCCGTTTGCCACCTCGCATGACGCGGCAGAACCCTGCGGGTTCATTGTCAGCGAGGGCGACTGCCGGATCGGGTACTGCACCGACACCGGGGTCATGACCCCGCAGATGCACTCCCTCCTCCGGCCCTGCGACGGGATCGTTCTCGAGAGCAACCACTGCCCGGAGATGCTGGCAAACGGGCCGTATCCCGAATCGCTCAAGCGGCGGATCCGGTCAAAGCACGGCCACCTCTCCAACCAGGCCGCAGCCGAATGCCTCCACGGCTTTGGAAAGGATGTACCCCACATCATCCTCGCCCACTTGAGCGAGATTAACAATACGCCTGAGAGAGCACGGGGCACGGCCCGGGACGGTCTTGGTCTCTTTTTTGAGGAAGAGCACGTGGTTGTGGCAACGCAATGTGGGAGCTGCCCTGCATCGCCGCAGGAGATCCGGCTCTGAACGGATCCATGGATCCTCACCGGTAAGAAATGATTATGTTCATCCCCCCACCCATGTAAGATCAGCAGGGAACACCGCGATGCTCTTCCAGGATTTTGCACAGACCTGCGGGCAGCTGGAGAAGACCTCCGGCCGGCTCGACATGATCGAAATCATCAGCCAGGTCCTCCCTGGCCTGACCGATGAGGAGCTGCCGGTCTTTGTCCGGTTCGTGATGGGCCGGATCTTCCCGGACTGGAGCAGCAGGAAACTTGGCATCGGGCCAAACCTCCTGTACGAGGCGGCCGGGTACGTTGCCGGGGTGAAAAAAGAGCAGGTGATCGACAAGATCACGGCAACCGGGGATGTCGGTACGGCGGTTGAGGAACTCCTCGCGGAGAAGTCCCAGACCACATTCTTCCACGAGGACCTCGAACTGGTGCAGGTGTACAACGAGCTGATCGCCATTGCCGATACGGAGGGGAAGAAGTCCCAGCGGGAGAAAGGTCTCGCTGTTCGCCGCCTGCTGGGAAACGCCCGTCCGATTGAGGGGCGGTACCTTGCCCGGATCATGCTCGAAGAGCTGCGGATCGGTGTCGGGGAAGGGAGCGTGCGGGAAGCTGTGGCAAAAGCGTTTGCAGTCGACTCCTCTCTTGTTGAGCAGGCCCAGCAGGCCAAAAACGACATGGGCGAGGTGGCCCGGCTTGCCAAGACCGGTCCCGCTGCGCTGGAGGACGTGAAGATCACGCTTTTCCACCCGGTCCGGATGATGCTGGCCCAGCAAGGGTCCATTGCAGGAATGATCGAAGAGCACGGCGAGATCGCGGCGGAGTTCAAGTACGATGGCTCCCGCTTCCAGTTCCATAAAAAAGGCAACTGGGCCCGGCTCTACTCGCGGAGGCTCGAGGACGTGACCGCGGCGCTGCCGGATGTCATCGGGCAGTTGATGGGCGCAACCGACCACGACGTGATTCTTGACGGCGAGGTGATCGCAATCAAAGATGGCAAGCCGATGCCGTTCCAGTCCGTGCTCCGCAGGTTCCGGCGCCGGCACGATGTTGCTGAGGCACAGGAGAAGATCGAGATGGTGCCAAACGTCTTTGATATCCTGTATCTTGACGGCGAGACCCTCATCGGTCTCCCGTTCTTCGAGCGCCGGAAGAAGCTGGAGAGCGTTGTGAAGATGTACATCGCCCCGCAGACGGTCAGCAGCGAGCAGGAAGCGATCGAGAAGACCTACAACGATGCCCTTGCCGCAGGCCACGAGGGGATCATGATCAAGGTGCCGTCCTCGCCTTACTCCCCGGGCCAGCGGGGGAAGAACTGGATCAAGATCAAACCCGAAGTGGACACGCTCGACCTCGCGGTGATCGGCGCCGAGTGGGGCGAGGGGAAGCGGGCCCATGTCTTCGGCTCGTTCCTTGTCGCCTGCCAGGACCAGGGAAAGCTCCTCCCCTTAAGCAGGGTCGCAACCGGATTCTCTGACGAGCAGCTTGCCGAAGTGTATGATCTCCTCAAGGACACTGTTGAGCGGAAGGCGGGAAAAGAGGTCACGTTCGAGCCTACGCTCGTCTTCGAAGTCGGGTACGCGGAACTGCAGGCGAGCGTGAATTACGAGGCGGGCTTTGCCCTCCCCTTCCCCCGGTTCATCCGGATCCGGGACGACAAGGATATCTCGGATATCGAGACCATCGAGAGCATCCGGGCCCGGTACCAGCGGCAGGCGAACACGGCGCAGGCGTATCAGAATTAGTAAAATCTGTCAGTGTCTTTTCTTTGTCTCTGGTAAGATGGAGAAGAGTGAAGACTGTTCTGTGTAGGATAATTCTTGTCTTCCCGCGATCGCCCCCCTTGCGCCAGCCCGCCCCGAGGGGCGGGGGCGCAGGTGATGCCGCATTATTACCCGTACAAGAAATTCTACAATGATTCGAACAGGTTATTGATGCCGCCGCGGGGCGCCCTTCGGGGCGGCGGCAGTTCATCACAATCGGGGGTATGGGGGCATCAGCCCCCATCTTACGAATGATAATTTTCACAGTGAAGAAAATTGACCATGACTCGAACAGGAAACAGATGTTATTCGAAGACTGGTGACCCATTTTCCTTTTTTATCAGATTTTTTCCTCACGAGAAAAACTCCCCCAGCGTCCGCTGCGTCCGCAGTTCGGGGATCAGCGTGCTGTGGTGTACCCAGCTGTCAGAGCCAATCACGGAGACCGTGTGGGCTACCGCAGCATCGAGCGTCGGGAACACCAGCGGCGGGGCAGCCATCGCCTTCCGGGTTGCCTCCCGGATCACCCATGTCCCCAGCGGCGCCCAGTATTCGTTCGAGACACTCCGGACAACGATGACGCGGGCAGACCGCCGGATGCGATCAAGGTACTCGCAGACGGCGAGCCGGGCCGAGTAGTAGGCGCCCGTGATAGGGGAATAGCCCTGCTTTTTCATCCCTTCGCGGTCCTGCACAATCATCTCCTCCTCCCCGCCCCAGAGGGTGTGCGCCCCCCAGACCTCGACCATCTCGTACCGCCAGTCGCCCGGCACGAGAATGCAGGCAATGCGGTTGCCGAAGATTTCTCCGGAGAAGACAAGGATCTCCTCGATCGGGGCGTTACGGGCGATCTCCTTTTTCAGGTCAGTCGAGACCGTGTCGTCAACTGCCGTGATGGCCCAGCGCGTGGGAACGAACCGCCGCCGTTTGCCAAGGAGCCCCGCGGTCATCAGCTTCGAGACCTGGTACACATCAACGGATTCGTTTGCCAGCGCAATGCAGGCCTCGGTTGCGGGGAGATCGGTGTCGGAGGTGATCCGGTCCACCACCCGCTCCACCCTCGCGCTGCCGATCACATCCATCTTCTTCACGGAACCGGTCATCCCGACCGGCGCCATGGTCCCGTCAAAGGTGAGCGAAAACGAAACCGGGCGCTCGAAGGCAACATCCACATCCAGCGGGACGGACGAGAGCGCAATCTCCTGAAGGCTCCCGGCGACAGGGGTGAGGGCAGAGCTTCCCCGGAGCGTGCGGGCACGGATGCCCACGATCTCGTCCATGCCGAGATTTCTCTTCAGCCAGTCAGGAGGATTGTCCGAGTCATCGATTAAGAGCGGGCCTCCCTGCACATCGGGATAGCCGAAACTCCCGATGAAGACCGAGGGGGAGCTGCCCTGGTAGCTCGCGGACGGCTTTGCCATCGAGGCCGCCTGTGCGTGGAACCGGCTCACGATGGGGCAGCGGGGGAGCCCACAGAGACCCTTGCCCTTGCATTCGGCACACCGAATCATCGCTGTACTAAAACCTCCTGATGAAGGATTAGGCCTGAAGAAGAATTAATCCGGATCTTTTAGGTCATGGGACGGGAGAGCGGGGGGGCTTGTAATGATCGTGACCTGCGGGGAAGAGGCCGGTGCCTGCACAGGCCGGACCGGCGCTATGACAAATTTGCTCTCCAGCTCCGAGAACGAGACCCGCCAGCCGACATCATAGCGCGCCCCGCATTCCGGGCAGATGAGGATGACGCGAAACACCTCGCGGGTGGACTTGACGGGGTTGTCCTTGTCGGCGTTCGTACCAAGGAACGAGGTATGAAACCCCAGCTCGTACCCGCAGGACGGGCAGATGCGGAACTCGCTTCCGGCTTTGACCGTGGTGATGGGCCCGGGTGCTGTCATAGGACTAAAGAATGGATTAGGATCTTTTGTGGAATTAACATTGCCTGCGCCCGGCAACTGCAAGGATGATCTCCATGGCCTTCTCCCGGCCGTTGGCCGAGCCTGGAGTTGCCTGGAAGGGCTGCGGCACGATCTTCATGGCCTCGGTGAGTTTTTCTTCCAGGGTTTCCGCAGTGAGACTCCTTCCATCGATGGAAACCCCCGCCCCCATCTCAACGATCTTCTGGGCATTGTTCTGCTGCTCGGGGTGTTTTGGGTCCAGGATAATCAGGACAGGTTTTCCAAAACTCATGGTCTCGTGGAGCGTTGTCAGGCCGCCGTGGACGATCGCGACCTTTGCTTGTGCCATGTGCTCGTACAGGTTTTTGACATAGCCGTGGGTCAGGAAGTTGCCGGACGATTCCGGGAGCCCCGGGGTCGTGGAGAAGACATCGAAAGTCTCGTCCTCGTGCCGGCCGGCAACTTCGCGGAGCATAAGGTACATCGGGAGCTTGTAGGGTTCCCCGCCGAAACTGGCAAAGATGGTCTTCTGTTCATGGACGTACTGGCACGGGTCCAGCATGTAGAACGGGCCGGTATACCGGTACCGTTTCTGTTCGGGAATGGGGATCCGGATATTATACTGGCTGATCGTGTTCGGTGGCGCAAAGTCGGGGATGATGACTTTTTTTGCGAGCCGCAAATACCCACGGACAAGACGGGAGAGGAGCCGCCAGAGCGGGTTTGTCTTCCCGTTCGGCCCGCAGAAATGGTTCTGGTTGGTGATAAAGACAACCGGCACACCCTGCAGCCGTGCCGCGAGCACCCCGCCGTACATCGTGTCGCAGACAACGCAGTCGTACTGGTGCTCGCGGATGAGAAGGAAGACCCGGCCTGCCGACCGGATAAGATCGAGGAGGAGGAACTTCGAGTGCCAGAGGGTCCGTCTCATGCTGAAGAAACCCCCCTTGCCCTGGAGGCAGACCTCGCGGCGCACGCGATGGAGCACCGAACACCCGTGCTGGTTCATGAAGGTATAGGACTTGCCGTACCCTGCATAGTGGACCGCATGTCCCTGCTCTTCCATAAAATGCCCGAGATGGAGGCACCGGGACGCATGCCCCAGCCCCTCCCCGCAGACCACAAAGAGGATCTTCATTCCAGCGCTTCAGGACAGGTTTGTCCTGATGAATGATGAATTATGGGGTCTCGCCGCCGGGCTCTTCGGGGATAAGGATCCATGCAGCGAGGTAAACGATGATGCCGGTGCCAAGGGAAATGAGCGTAAGCGCAGCCCAGATGAGGCGTATGACCGTGGGGTCGGTGTCCAGATGGTTTCCGATCCCGGCGCAGACTCCCGCGATCATGCGGCCATCTTTCGGGCGAACGAGCTGTTTCATACCGAAAGAATGGGGATTTTCGGGCATTAATCCTCGCTTCTGTATCCCGGGCTGCCATAACCGAGAGATTTATCTCCCGGACGCCAAGATTGAGAATAGACCGGTATGGCTGGGACAGGAAGTACCCGCACGCTTGCTACCTTTGGGGCTGGCTGTTTCTGGGGCGTGGAGGAGGCGTTCCGCACCATCGACGGCGTGATCAGTACCGCCGTCGGATACATGGGCGGGTTTGTTGAAAGTCCAACCTACGAGCAGGTCTGTACGGGGGAGACCGGCCATGCCGAGGTGGTGCAGGTCACGTACGACCCCGCCCGCGTCAGCTACGAGAAACTGCTGAGCGTTTTCTGGTCTGTCCACGACCCGACCCAGCTCAACCGGCAGGGGCCGGATATCGGGCCGAACTACCGCTCGGCGATCTTCTTCCACAACGCAGAGCAGGGGACCCTTGCACGGAGGTCAAAACTCGACATCGAGCTCTCCGGGAAATATGGATCGCGAAGCATCATGACCGCCATCCAGCCGGCCGGACCGTTCTACCGCGCCGAGGAGTACCACCAGCAGTTCTTCAAAAAGAGGGGCGGCGGGCGCTGTCATCTCTGATCCTCTACGTATTTCCCGGTTTTTTTCGCATTGTTTATCAGCAGTCCCGAAAATACCAACGTACCATGGACATCTCCGGAACCATCCAGCTTGTCGCAACGCTTGCAGAAGTGGCAGTTGCCCTGATTGCATTCCTGATCGCCGTACAGAAGAAGAAACTCTACGGCTGGTTTATCGGCATCACGTTCACCCTCTTCGTTGTCTTCGACCTTGCCCGCATCTTTACGCTGGAGATGCCGGCCGAGCTGCACGCGCTGGTGCTCCTTATTGCCTGCATATCGATGGTCTGTGCCGTATGGCTCCTCTGGAGATCACGGTAGACGGGACTGCCATTCACAGGATTTATCAGCGGAACCGCACCACCTGCATACCATGGACATCTCAGGGGCTATCCAGCTCATCGCATCCGCTGCCGAGGCATTCGTTGCCCTGACAGCGGTGATGATTGCCATCCAGAAGAAGAAAGTGTATGGCTGGTTCATCGCCATCACATTCACCCTTTTTGTCCTCTTCAACTGCACCCGGATTTTTTCCCTGCACGTGCCGGAAGAACTGGACGCGCTGGTATTCCTCGCTGCCGGCGCCTCGATGCTCTGGGCAATGGTCCTGATCCGGAAAGACCTATACCCATAGTTCCCTCCCCGCACATGGAACGCAGGCTTATAAACCAGATCGGATAA
>NZ_PIZH01000429.1 GCF_002835825.1 Methanoregula sp.
GGACATTTCCCGGCCGGTGCAAGGGACGGGAGAATGAACCGGAAGAACCGGCTGCAGTACTCTTCGTACCCAAACCCTTCCTCTTCGATCACGAGCTTCCATTTCTCTTCCATGGAGAGGATGCCCATGAAGGAGATCATCAGGTACATGGAGGTGAGGAACGGGTCGAGATCAGCCCGGATCGATCCGTCTTCGATACCCTCGCGGACCGCGTCCCGCAGCACCATGCGGCACGACCCGTACCCTTTCCCGATTTCTGCAGTGCAGGGGTTTTCTTTTGAGAACCGTTCGGAGCCGTAGAAGTGGATCATCCGGAGATATTCCGGGTGTTCCTCTGAGAACCGGTAATAGGCTTCTCCCATCAGGACGACCTTGACAATGCCCGGCGCGTCCGTTGCCATGCACTCCGCAAATTTCTCTTTCAGGAGTGCAATGCCACGCAGCACGATGGCAGCGTAGAGCGCTTCCTTGTTCTCGAAATAGAGATAGAGGGTCGCCTTGTTCAGCTCGACGTCGCGGGCGATCCCGTCCATCGAGACCTCTTCGTAATTTTTCGCAAAGAAGAGCCGCTCTGCTGCATCGAGGATCTCCATCCTCCGCTGTTCCTTCTCCCGCTGTCTCCGGTCGGATATCCCCATGGTCACCTCATGCTATGAAGTATTCCGGTTCCTTTCGTTCCTTATACAATGTGTGAAGGCGCAGCTGTGCGTCTTTCAGGAGTCCGGGTTTCATCGTCCGGGCCTGCGACGGGCACTCCCGGATGCAGGCACAGCAGGTGATGCAGAGCTTGGTATCGATCTTCTTTGCATCTGACGGATCGATCGCGCCGGCCGGGCAGCGTTCGGCACAGGTCCCGCACTGCGTGCAGGCATCGCTGACTTCGATGAAGTCCAGGGTCCAGAGCCGTGAATCGCCGCGGTACGGGAACTCGCCCGGGATGTGGGCTTCCGCGATCTGCGTGACCGAAGAAGCGGCCTGCATCTTCTCCCGGATTTTTTTCCCGAACGCTTCTGCACGCTGGAGGTCGTTTTGATCGGGACGGCCCTGTGCGGTCGGGACTGCGGGGTCCGAGAACGAGTGCTCGCCAATGAAGGCACAGCCCGCGATTGTTCTGCACCCGGATTTCGTGACAATGTTCCTGAGTTCGAGCAGGGCGTCTTCGTACGTCCGGTTGCCGTACAGGACAACGCAGACTGCGGGCGTGTTGCGGGCTGCGATTGCGTTGAGCCAGTCGCGGATAATCGCAGGGACCCGGCCCATGTACACCGGGACGCCGATGACGAGCAGATCGTTCTCTGATGTCCGCAGCGGCTGCACTCTTGCTGCCGGTGTTGTGATGTCGATCTCTTCCGTGGTGCCCGGGCTTACACCACGGGCAATCGCCCGGACAACACTCTGCGTTGTGCCGGTGGGCGAGAAGTATACGAGTTTTGCTGATTCGATATTCATGTTCTCTCGTTTCCTGGATGTGCCGGACGGTGCCGGAAATTTTTTTGAAGCTGGAATTTTTTTTGAAATTTTTGGCGTTCTTGAAATTTTTTTTTTAAAATTGTTTACACTGCACGTGCCAGGCCGGCTACAGGATCTTTTTCCCGGGCTCGGGGTCCGGCTTGACAAGATACGCGCCCGTGATCTTTACGAGCACCGCGGACTTTGGCGAACACTTCGGCCAGCTCTCCTTCATCCAAACAATGTTCTCCCGGAAAATTTCATCGTTTGTGTGGACCGTGACCGTGCCCTTGATCTGGAAC
>NZ_PIZH01000430.1 GCF_002835825.1 Methanoregula sp.
CAATGACTGCAAGAAGGATAAGGACAACACCGCCGGCATAGATACTGATGAGTGACGCAACTATCGTGGTGATGATCCCGGCTATAGCCAGGAAAAGGAATTTCCGGTCCATAGTCTTCATTGTCCCGTTCCCTTCATCTGCGTAACGGTTTTTAGCCCGGAACCGCGATTTCTCCTCCTCCGATGTAATGGCAATCACCCTCTGCCATACCCGGCCCGTATTATTTACGGGATATTGTAAAGCTTTTTTACGAGATCGATGGTCTTCCGGTTGGCCTTAATTACCGGCCCCTCCGGGAGTTTGGCTGGATTTGTCGATCCCAGAGTGTCGAATACCGAGCGGATCGCCGCGGGCTGGGACGGGCCGTACCCGCCTTCGAGCACGAACGACAGGGGACAGTCCCGCCCGTCGCGGACCAGTGCGGTGAGCGTGCCGATATCCTGTGGCGTAAGGAGCATGCACTCCTGCGGATCATCCAGGAGGATGTCCTGGCCTGCAGAAACGATAACAAGGTCGGGCCGGAAGCGCCCGACAGCAGGAAGGATGACTTCCGTGAAGACCGCGTAATAGTCCGCGATACCGGACTTGTGGGCAAGGGGGACATTCAGCGTGAAGCCCTTCCCTTCGCCACTGCCGGTCTCTTGCAAGGTCCCACTATGCGGGAACGTGTCCTTCTCGTGCGTTGAACAGTACAGAACCCTGTTGCTGGAATAAAAGATACTCTGCGTTCCGTTCCCGTGGTGGGCATCCCAGTCGATGATCGCAACGCGGTCAACCTGCTGCAGGGCATGGGCGGCAGCCACTGCGGCATTGTTCAGGAGACAGAACCCCATTGCCCGGTCCGCCTCTGCATGGTGGCCCGGGGGGCGCACGAGAGCAAAACAGCACTCCCCATCGATAGACCGGTCCACGGCAGCAATCGCGGACCCGGCCGCATACGTTGCCACTTCATAGGAGCAGGGGTTGATGTACGTATTCTGGTCAAGGTATCCCCGCTTTATCTGGTTGTTCTCGAAATACCCCCCGGTGTAGATGTACTCGTCGAGCGTACAGAAATCGACATGTTTCACGCACTGCTGTTCGAGCCAGGTGAGGTACCCGGGAACATGCACCCGCTGGAGTGCCTCAAACGAAGCCGGTACCGGGGCATGGATCGCGAGGTCTTCCGGCAGGCGTTCAAGGATGCTCAGCAGCCGGTCATGACATTCTTTGTGCCCCTTGCAGTCATGGTTTGCAAATATTTCTCCGGTTATCGCTGAGCACTTCATGGTAAGGTTCCCGTGACCTGATGACAGATAGTAGTTAATTTTCTCCCTGTTCGGGTTTGAATTTTATTGCTGTGACATCAGCCGTCTTCGTGAACATATGCAAACAAGCAGCGAAAAGCGGCAATGCTTGGCGTTGCCGGCAATTGTTGACATACCCATTCCCCATTCACGGTTTTGAGCGCGCGGTGAGCGGGAAAAAGGATTTTCTCACCCTGATTACAGCAGAAAACACACACTAATTCAGAAAAATGATTAAGTAAATCCATTTACTTTTGGTAACGAGTAATGCCAGGTTATTATTTTCTGCAGAACTGTATTCAGCAGATTGCGCCGGCAAAACAGCCCGATTCCGGCGAACGATTCGAAAATTATTAATAACAACATACCCGAGATTCTGTTTAACCTATACGAGACCCGTAATGTCAGTTGCTGGTATAGGTGATTGATTCAGAGGTGTGTAAAAAATGGTGTTTCATCCA
>NZ_PIZH01000431.1 GCF_002835825.1 Methanoregula sp.
TTCTCCTCCTCGAGGTTCTAGGAACCTCTCGGATTTCAAATCCCGTCGAGTCCATCTCATTTTCTTAAATTACACCAATGACTGTAAGGTATGTACGGTTCGGCCTGCACTTGACAAGTGTTATGGGCTAATGGATAGTAAGATCAAGCAATTGCGGTGATGCCGGGTGGGTCCACCAACCAATCTGCAGGAAACCCTGTTCTCTGCCCTTGACGGGCTGACAGAGTGGGTGCTCGTTCTGGAACCTGATGGGACAGTTGTCTGGTCCAACCGCACCTTCAACGAGTTCATGGGATATGATGACGTCCCGGGATACCGCCGTTCCCTCCGGCTGTTCTTCCCTGCTTTTGCTGATGAACTGCTCTCAGAGATCCGTGATTTTTCCGCACCCGGTCTTTACCATTCCATGGTAACCAAAACGCTGCTGGGTAAAGACAGGGTGAAACATGTCATCCGGTTCACCATGGTTCCCCGTTATGATAAGGACGGAAATATCGGGGGTGCCCTTGTCTATGGTCTTGATATTACCGATCTTGTTGAGATGGAGCAGTTCAAAAGGGATGCTTATGCACAGATCGAGAAGAATATCGAACAGTTCGCCATCCTGGGAGATCACCTTCGCAATCCGCTCACTGCCATCATCGGCCTCTCGGATCTGCTTGAAGACCGGAAGACTGCGGGTAAGATCCACACCCTTGCAACTGAGATTGACGATATCATAACAAGAATCGATAAGGGGTGGATTGAGTCGGAGAAGGTCCGGACCATCATCAGGAAATATTATGATATTGGAGCAGCCGGCACGCGGGAGCTGGTGGCACGAGCAATCCATGAACATTACCTGGAAAACGAGAAAAACGCAAGCCAGACCATGGAAACGAACACCTCCATGGTTCCCTGGAACGAGCTGCCCAACCGGCTGAAGGATTCCAATGTCCGCCAGGCCGAGAATATCTGGAAGATGCTCCACCGGATCCACTGTACCATCGCGCTCTCTTCAGGAGATAAAGAGCCGCTCTTTGTCTTCTCGGGTAATGAAGTAGAACTCCTCGCCGAGATGGAACACGAGCGGTGGGTGGACGAGCGGGTGAAGAAAGGCTGGGTTTACGTGGGGAATCGGGACGACATGCAGAAGATCCATGACTGCATCCTCCCGTGGGCTGATCTGTCAGACACGCAGAGGATGAAGGACCGGAACGCTGTCAGGGCGCTGCCGGCAATCCTTGCAAAGGTCTACCTGAAGATTGTACGCGTGTAACGGCAACACTAATCAGCTTATAGCCCAGATAAAAATCCATAGGGGGACGGCAGGATCTCTACGCGATCCTGGCAGGCACATGACGGACGATCCACTCCAGAAAAGTTCCGGCCATCACGACGTTTTTATCAGTTATGCGCAGGAGGACAAACTCATTGCCGATGCCGTCTGTGCACGGTTGGAATCGCGGAATATCCGGTGTTGGATCGCCCCGCGGGACATCAATCCCGGTAAGAACTTTCCCGAAGCCATCATCGAGGGTATTGAAGAGGGAAAGGTACTTGTTGTCATCTTTTCCTCATCAGCTAACAAATCTCCCCATGTAACGAGGGAGCTGACCCATGCCGTGAACAAGGGACGGATCATCATCCCGTTCCGTATCGAGGATGTCACTCCATCAAAATCCATGGAGTACCTGATCGGTGTCCCGCACTGGCTCGATGCAGTCACACCCCCCATGGAACAACATATCGACCGTCTCATCGGGAC
>NZ_PIZH01000432.1 GCF_002835825.1 Methanoregula sp.
GAAGAGTTCCTTCCCGCGCCAGTTCACCCTGAAGATGACTGTCAAGAATACCGGCAATGAAGCCTTCTCGCTCATCGGGTACCCGCGCCTGGTTGGTGCAGATGGCTCTGAATCTGCGGGCAATAATATCATGTTCGGATCGGTTCACCCGAATGGTTATGCAACCGGCACGAGCACGATCACCATCATGACAGAACAGGAGTATGCGGCGCTTGAGGAGAGTGCCGTCCTCAGGGTGAAATACCAGAGCATGAAGCCCCTCCCGTATGAGGGGATCTGGGCGGTGGACTTCTCCACCCTCTGACCCGGCTCCTGTTCATCTCTTTTTTCCTGCGAAGTCCGGTTGAACCGGCAGTTTGTAAAAAAAAATCGTCATTTCCCGGTCGGCCCGGGTACGGGATCGCTCCCCCTTCATGACAATGCCGGGCCATCATTACGCTGCAAGGTAAATCCGTTCGTGGGAGCGGTACACAAAAAAGATCCGGAATTTGTTCCGGGGGTAATGTCTTTAAGTTGCTGTAAAATCAGCAGCCTCAGTATCCAAAGAGATCATCTCGCTATTCAGAGATAAATACCGGCTACCGGTAACCCATTTCCCATTGATATCGATCAGCAGAGACCCCGCCAGTCGGAGCAACGAGGCGTCACTGGGGAAAGCCCCGATCTTTTTCGTCCGTCGTTTAAGTTCCCGATTAACCCGTTCCAGGAGATTAGTGGTCGGGATTTTCTTCCAGAACTCCAAGGGAAACGCCCGGTAATTCATCAACCCGTGCTGGAACCGGTGGATCGTATCAGCGGCCCGGGAGAGCCCCCGTTCATCGAGTTGAACCGCGTATTCCGCCAGCCTGCCGGCATCCGAGAGACATTACCGGAGGATTTCCGCGATCTCCTTGTGATATTTTCGGGGGACTTTTCTCAGGACTGCCCGGATGAAGTGCACGTGACACATCTGCCACGAAGATCCTGGAAACATTATTCCGGCAGCGGACTGGATGCCCTTATGGCCGTCCGAGACGATCAGATCGACGTTACTGAGGCCTCGCTCTTTCAGGTCGGCGAACATCCCTTCCCAGGTAAGCTCATATTCAGCATCAGCGATCTGGGCTGATAGGACCTCCCGGTGTCCATCTGTTCTTACCCCGACGATGACAAGGAGAGCTTTATTGACGTACCGGCACTCATCCCGGACTTTGAAATACGAAGCATCGACGAAAAGATACGGGTAGTATGTATCAAGGGGTCTCTCCATGAATTCCTGTACTTTCATATCGAGTTCCCGGCCGACTTTCGAGACATCCGATGCTGATATCTGCTCAACACCAAGATGCGCGATTATCGTCTCAACGTTTCGTGTCGATACTCCCTGTGGGTAGGATTCGATGATCGCATTTACCAGCGCTTTCTCGGTCCGGGCGTACTTTTCAAAGACTTTGGTCTCGAATGGAACTTCCCGCAACTGAGGTTTCAAAAGACTGAGCTCGCCGAACCGGGTGTTCAGTGACCGCTGACGATACCCGTTCCGGTGCGCTCGACGCGCACCTGTTCTCGCGTATCTCATTGCACCGGCCTGCTGCGATAGTTCCTCCTTCATTACATCGTTCAGGAACCATGTGATGAGTTCCTGCATGGCCTTCTCGGTATCGGTAAGATAATTTTGTACGATATCTCTTAGCTCCATGCCCTGTTCCTCTTTGTTTCCAATTCACTGTTGGATACAGGGCATCTTACATTTTACAGCAT
>NZ_PIZH01000433.1 GCF_002835825.1 Methanoregula sp.
ATTGGGAGGGTTGTGCCGAGCCTGCACATTGATAGAGAGCGTGGCCTGCTCAATCTCACCTTTGACATACCGGATATTTGCCCCTACAGTCTCTTTCCTGAGGAGGTTGTTGGTCGGAGATGCGACCTCGTCGCGATGGTCTCCAAAGTACCTGATTGTGACTACAAGAGGGTAATCTTTGAGATTTTCCGATACTTTACACCGGCTTGCATAGTCGACATAGACATCATAAGTCTCTTCCCCAACCACGATCTCTTTCGGGATGCTCTGAAAAACTGCTGCCTTGTCATTCTCCGAGATCATCCTATGTACCTCGATACAGATTCAAGAGGAAGGCTGCAACACCGACCACCGTGGATATTACCAGGGAAATTATTGCTGCGGTTCTTGTAGCGTGTTTCTCGGCACCGCGCCGGACATCCTCGTTCGACTCCAGTGCATTGATCCGGATCTCATGATCTTTCATGCACGTATTCCCATCTGCCAGCGCCTTCAGGACAGAGTCCATCTTTTCGTCGAGACGAATGAGCAGATCGTGGTCGCTATTCTCCATGAAAAAACGAGCGCCGGGGCGGTAAATAAAGAGCGGTCAATATCTGGCAATCTCTTCCCAGTACCACTTCTCGACGAGCTTGACAAGGTTGTCCTTTTGCTCTTCGAAGACCAGTCGTAACAACGGGCGTTCCGGAATGTATTCGGTACCGAACTCGAGGAAATGGGCAACCAGACCTTTCTCGTGTTCGAAGATCCCCACCTCGATAACGGTTTCATCTTTCCCCCGTGCAATCCGCTGGCTCTGGATCAGGTCGAACAGTTCACCGGTATTGATATACACCTTTGAGCTCTTCTTTGCCCGGATTGTTGCCGGGGCGTTCGGAGGCCACGTGGGATCCTGGCTGAGAATCTTCTTTTCAATCTTGTCGGCAAGGTATTCGCCTACCTTTTCTGCGACCCGTCCCCAGGCCGCATTCGTCCGTGCTACCATACGGGGGATGTGGTTCTCATCCCTGATGGTCAGTTGGTCCACCCCCATGTTGTGCGAGCATCTCGGCCCGGCACGCTGTGCTGCAGAATGGGAAGATAATCATGTCGTACCGCTTCTTCGAACTGATGAAAAATTCCTCGAGCTGTTTCTTGGTCATCGGAATAGTCTTCTTGCACTTGGGATTGGTGCACGGGACCTGAACCGTTTGCTCCTTGACCTCGTCCTTGATCTTCAGGGCGGTCGCAAGGGTTTCGCGGTCAATCTCGTCGAGCGGGATCCATTGTTCTTTTCGCTGGTTACCGACGCGGATACGTCGCACAAGGTACGGTTTACCAACCCGATTATATCGAAAATATGCTCGTTCCTGCGGTGCCCCCATGATGGCACTCCTATACGGCTCCCATTTTCACATTAGAGCGACAAACACGCAGGAAATCCGTGACACCCTGGTGGCACGCGAGATCTACCTTTTCCTGCTTGACCTGGGCGAGTTCGTTGATGTACTCGTCCGGGTAGATCCGCCCGGTCCGGTAGTGTATCACAATCGCCGGGATGAGAAGAGGGATCCGGGTCTTGGTGCATGTCGGTCGCTGCGGACAGTCCGCTGTGCAGAAACCGCGGTTTGGGCAAACCGAGATTGCTGATGGGTGTTGAATGCTTGCAGGCATAACTTACGTGTGCGCTCCAATCATAAAAACGGGTCGATTACACCCGTCGTTTCAGCAGATACGCTTTCCTTGGCGAGACCC
>NZ_PIZH01000434.1 GCF_002835825.1 Methanoregula sp.
ATGCACGCCCCGATCAGGAGGGCGACGATCATGATAAGTGCACACGATTTCTTCATACGAATCTTAAGGAAATTAAGATCGGGTGTTATTAATATATGATCATATGATCTTTTGGTATGCTGAATATTGGGATATGTAAAATCCCGTGTGATGGTTTTACCGGCATATATAACTGAGTCCTTTCCCTTTAGAATTACCATAAGGATGAGAGGATCATTTTCCCCGATTTGATCGAGGTCACGGGTGTGGGTTTTCCGGATCCGTACGAAAAGCAGGATGGTGCTGATTCAGGAGATGGCAGGGGACTGTTGAGGATTACAGGGTAAAAAACTGGAGAGGAGCGGGGTTCTACTCCTTGCTCCCCTGCCTTCTTCTCTTCTCTCAGGTCTGATGACCTTCGAGATTTTACGGCACGAGACCCGCGAGGATCTCCGCCATCTTCTGCGCTGTTACCGGATCGACCACCTGCGCCAGCACGAGGCCGGCAGTGGCGAGGAACAGGGCCCAGAAGACCTTCTTTGTCTGTTCATTTTTGCCGAATGCATCCAGCACCGCATCCGTGTCCGCCTTCATAGCATAGCGGATGAGCCGGGGCACAAAGACGAAGAGCGGCAGGAACAGGACGCCTGAACCGATGAACGCAAGCGACAGTTCCGTCCGCCCGGCAAACCAGATCCCTGCGGGAATCGCGATGATCCCCGCAAGGAGGCATGCCATGAAGACCTCGCCGAGGCAGAACCAGGTCCGGTAACCGGCCGGGTCAGCCTGCATGTCTTCATCCGTCAGCTGCTCCGCGGGATCGAACATGCCGATCGCATGGAGCACGCCCCAGCAGAAGGTGCGGAGGGGGTTATTAGGAATTGATAACATCAAGACCTCCTTTTAAAGAACTTCGTTCTTCTCGTACCTCACCCTTTCAGGGTTCGGTATCCATCAGGGGGACTGCAAAGAGATGGGGCTATCGGGAGCTCCACCTCCCGAGCCTTTTCCCTGAACGATTAAGCCAGAGCCGCTACTCCATCCGACCAGGTCTCGATCTTCGTGCGGATAGCATCATCCTCATACGAGGAGATGGTTACCTGGGTCCGGGTGAGGTTGACAAAGTACATTTCCCCGTTAGGGTCATAGCACTTCAGTGTGGCCGAGAACGTGTCGTTCTGCGATGCGTGGACCGGTATCCCGCCGTGCGCCGTGATGTTGGCCGTGTCGGCGATGATCGCTGCAAGGCCGGCCTTGAACCCGGCAATCGAGTTGTAACTCTCGGAGCCGGTGCCGACGCTCTTCGCATCGTTGTTCTGGTACACGAACTTTGCCGTGTAATTCTCCTTGCTCTTCTCTACCGGCGGGTGGTTGGTTCCCCCGCTCATGTATGAGATGCAACCGAACGGGTTGCCCGTGATGATCGACTGGACGATCGTGTTGAATGCGTCGACGTCAGCGATCGGTTCCGAAAGCTTCCGGGACGCACTCTTGATGTTGGTTTTCTGGACATAGTCTGCCATTTTTCTAGTCTCCTTTCTTGTGGATTTTTTGTCTGTGTCGCCGGGGCCCCTTTGACATAATAGCATTGGAAGTGGGGATATAACCGATAATTTGGGGGGTGTCAATCCGGGAGATTTGTGCAAAAGAAATCAGGATTCGGGCAGTTCGGCGCGGATTGGCATTGAATGAAGACAATAATGACGCCCTTATTAAAAATCGGAAGAGATTTGACGCTCTTGGGG
>NZ_PIZH01000435.1 GCF_002835825.1 Methanoregula sp.
TGCCTTGCGGGTCTTTTGCCGTAATATCACAACCGGCAGGGGGACAACCCGCTGCACATCTTTTTCGATGGTTATATCTGTCAGTCCCCCAGCTCCCGCACCACCCGGCAATCTTCACACGGGTGGCACTCGAACTCCAGCGTCGAGTGCTTGATCCGGTACTTTTCCAGCCGGTGTTTTATCTCATCCTTGATTTCTTCCAGCCGGTGCACATCCGCCTGGCAGGAGTACACGTGGGCATCGAGCACGTTGATGTTCGAGCAGAGGCTCCAGAGGTGGACGTTGTGGACGCTGTCGACACCCGGCACAGATTCCATTTCCCGGATCATGTCTTCGGTGTCGATCCCCCTCGGTGCAAACTGGAGGAGGATGGCAAACGATTCCCGCAGGAGTGAGAAAGACGACACCAGGATCAGGAGGGAGATTGCGATGCTGAGGACGGGATCAGCAAGGGTCTGGCCGGTGAAGGCGATCCAAATGGCCGCGGCTATCACGGCAACGGAGGAGAGCGTATCGCCCAGAACATGGAGGAACGCGCTCTTCACGTTCAGGTCATGGCTCCCGTGCAGGAAATACATCGAGAGGAGATTGGCGGCAAGGCCGATCACCGCAACCCCGAGCATGATCCCGGTATCAATGGGCTGCGGGTGGGAGAACCGCTCGTATGCCTCCCGGATGATCAGGGCGCTCACGAGGATGATGGCGAACCCGTTCACAACCGCAACCCCGATCTCCACGCGGTGGTAACCGAACGTCCGCGACGATGTGGGCAGCCGCTCAGCAATCATGATGGCACCGAGCGAGAGGAGGAGCGCAAAAACATCCTGGAGCATGTGGGCTGCATCACTGAGCAGGGCAAGGGACCCCGAGAGCAGTCCCCCAACAACCTCGGCAAGGAAAATCGTTGCGGTGAGACCGATGGCAATGAGAAGCGACCGCTTCGGCAGGGGAAACCTGTCGCAGTGCTCTTCATCATGGGAGTGGGTATGCATCGATACGTAGTATTAATTTAATAGTTAATGAGCAGAAACGTTCCGTGAGCGATAGGTAGTATCCATGAGGAAACCGCAGCCAGACCATACCGACATTTGTTTCTGCCCTCTCTCCGGCATTCTCGATGTTGTGGCTAAGAAGTGGGCGCTCCTCATCATCGCAATCCTCGGGAATGAGGGCGAAAAGGGATTCAATGAATTGAAAAAGGAACTTGGCAGCATCAGCCCCAAGCCCCTGTCTGATACGCTGAAGAGCCTGGAAGGGACAGGACTCGTGCACAAACGCATCCTTGCAACTTCGCCCCCCACCGTGAAGTATTCACTTACCCCTGACGGTTGGGAGTTCCGCGAACACCTGATTCCGATGCTTGTCTGGGTCTCAAAACGGGGAGGCAGGGATGAGCCCGGGTGCCCGATCCACACGCACGGTGATAAACGCAAGTGAAGCCGGTTTATTGGTCGGGTCTAAAAAACTCACAAAAATCAAAGAAACCTGCGGTTTCTTCTCGTTTCTCAGCTGATGTAATTTTCCTAAACCTTGTATCCACTCCGTGGATACAAGTAAAAAATGTACATCAGCTTCCGAAAGTTCGAAGAACGCTAGCGCGTTCTTCTCGTTTCTCGGGTCTGACGACCCTCAACATAAAAAAATTTAGATGTAGGGGTTCCTGAGTGCCTTGCCGAACCCGAAGGTCTTGCGGCCCTCGAGGGTTGCCTTGTCTTTCGG
>NZ_PIZH01000436.1 GCF_002835825.1 Methanoregula sp.
CCCCGGGACCCTGCGGTAAGGACCAAAGAAATATTTTTGAACTATGGAGAGACCGATGAAACCCGATACCCGTACCCCCGGCCCGGCAACAGGCACAGAGAGCAATGCAGATTCCGGTATCAGCGCTACCGCAACGTTTGTCGCAAACCCCGATGTCTCGTGCCGGATCGAAGGGGATGCCGGCGCCGTGCTCTTCAACCCGGACACCGATACCACCCGGCTGATCAACCCGACCGGCATCCTCATCTGGAACTATCTGTCCGAGCCCCGGACAATAGGCGAGATCGTTGCGTTTGTTGCCGGGTCGTACAGCAACCTCCCCGACACGGCGTCCGTGCAGAAGGATGCCGAGGCGTTCGTGAAGGACCTTGCCCCGGGTTTTGTCTCGGAGTGTTAGGGCCATGCCGGACCACCCCTTGTACGCCGACCTGACCTTACCCCCGAAGGGGCTCATGCCGGCCCCGAAGTCCGTGGACCTCTCCCTGACCGGCCGGTGCAACCTCTCCTGTGGGTACTGCTTCTATGCCGACAGCATGCACACCCGGACGGATCTTCCCGCGGAACGCTGGCTGGCCTGTTTTGCGGAGCTGGGCAGCCTCGGCGTCCAGCGGGCCTGCCTCTCGGGTGGCGAGGTCTTTGTCCGAAAGGACTTCTTCACCCTGATCGACGGGGTGATCGCGAATAAGATGCGGTACTCCATCCTCTCGAACGGGACGCTGATTACGGAGGATACGATCGCGGCCTTCAACGAGGGGAAGCGCCGGCTCCGGATGGACTCGATCCAGGTTTCGATCGATGGTTCCTGCGCCGAGGTCCACGACCTCTCCCGGCCGCACAAGAGTTTCGACCGTGCAATCCGTGGCCTCCGGCTCCTTGCCGAGAACAAGTTCCCGGTCACGGTCCGGACTACCATCAACCACCACAATGTCCGTGACCTGGAGAAGATCGCGGCCCTGCTCCTCGACGATATCGGCCTTCCCGGGTTCTCCACCAACGAGGCCGAGGAGATGGGGACGGCTAGGTGCGGCGGCCAGACGATCGTGCTGGACGAGGAGGAGCGCCGGCTCGCGATGAAGACCCTGACGGATTTGAACGAGCGGTACGGCAACCGGATCAGTGCAACCGCCGGCCCGCTCTCGCGAGCGAAGATGGTGTATGAGATTGAGGAGAAACTGGCCCGGGGCGAGACCGGCACGCCCGGCCGGGGAACGCTCTGCTCCTGCGGCGGGGTTTTCTCCAAGATGGCGATCCTGCACGATGGCACGATGGTGCCCTGTAACATGCTCCCGACCCTGACGATGGGCGTTGTCGGCCTCCACTCCCTGCAGGACGCCTGGCTCCGGTCCCCGGCCATCAACGCGGTCCGGCTGCGCCGGAAGATCCCGCTCTCTGCGCTTCCCGAATGTGCCGGCTGCCGGTACACCGGGTTCTGCGCTGGCGGCTGCCCCGGGTCCGTGATGGCCAAATACGGGAAACTGATCGGCACCGATCCAACCTCCTGCTACCGTGCCTATGCACTGGAGAAATAACCATGACCTTCTGCGACACCCTGCCCGAACCCGCTGCCCCCCCGGCCCCTTCCGCCACCCCCGCAGCACCCGCCCGCACCCCCGCTCTCCCGGAGGGCGTGCCCCGGCCCAATTCGTTCTACCTGTCCCTGCCCCCGACCTCCAACCTCCGGTGCCGGCACCGCTGGATCTCCCCCGAGCATGCCGGCG
>NZ_PIZH01000437.1 GCF_002835825.1 Methanoregula sp.
GCGTTGGGATCCCAGAAGAAGAATAGCCAGGAACGGCGTCAGCCACACAAGGTAATAGGTGCCCATCACCTTGTTGCAGAGGAAAAATATCAGCACACTCAGGAACAGGACATAGGTCAGGGTCACATCAGATCCATCAAGGTGCCGGAAATACCAGTACAGGAGGATGCACTCTCCAAGAACCATGATGATGGGGAAGAGGTTGCTATAGACCTGAAGGTGGAGAAGCGAGGAGAAGATCGTATCTATATAATAGACAAAACTGTGGGCTTCCGGTTGTCTTACGATATGGAAGCGGTATGTTTCAATGAACTTCCCTGTATTGAGCAGAACGAACGGGAGCATACATGCCGCTGCCGCCAGAATGGATACTACAACTCCATTCCGGAAATCCTTCATATCCCGCCCATTCTTCAGATTGGACAGAAAGAAAACAGGGACGCAGGCAAACGGGAACCATTTCAGCAGAACGCCTGCTGTTGCGGAAAGGTACGATGCCATTTCCTTCCCGTGGATGAAGCAGCAGAGCGATAATACCAGAAAGAATGTCGGGATGATATCGAACAGGATCGGGATGAAAAATGCCGTGGAAATGGCTGTTGCATACAGGAGACCGGCACGGAATGCATGGTCCTGCCCGAAAAACCGTGCTGCAAGAATATAGACACAGGCAAGAGTTCCCAAATCGAATAGCAGGTTCATAATTCCAAAGGTGAACAGGAACCCCGTAAAATCCGGGCCGGTCAGAAGGGGGAGATATGCTATGATAAGCGGGATAAAGAACAACTGCGGGTATTCTGCATAATAGCTGATATAGGGAAATCTTCCCTGGAATATCGAGTCTGCATACCAGTAATACAGCGTCATATCCCCGGTGAGGATCTGTCCAAGTGCAGGAAGGGCTGCCGAGATGACCAGCAGCTTGACCACAAGACCGGTAAACGCAAGGATGACGAGATCCTTTTTCAGTGTCTGCCACCCGATCCCTTTGAGAGGAACGCCGACGAAGAGAACGGGTGAGGCGGGACTTCTCGGGGCCTCTGTCACCTGTGAAGGCAAAACCCCTGGAGAATTCCGGTATGCCCACCAGCCGGCAAAAAGGATGAACAGGATCCCGGCAGGAACAAAGATTGTTCCGGACGGGTCTGTGGCAACAGCATATCTGACAAGGCCTGAAATAAGGAAGAGAACTCCCGAAATAAGAAGGAGCCCTGGCGTCCATGCAAAAAACTTCTGGTCCATTGTCCAGAGACCGCGGAGCGTCAGAATGAATGCCCCCACCAGACAAAGGGTAGCAACGAGCCATACGATAACCCCTGAAACCAGTTCACCGGGGAAATTGCCGGTCAGGATGCCGATGATTTCTGCTGAAAGCGGGATGAGGAGGGTATCACTGCCCGCCATCACCTGACACCGGAACATAGCCCACTGGAGACAAAATGCCTGCCCGGGACCAGACACTTCGATATACTGGGGGAGAAAGAACGCGATATAGGGCAGGAGCAGCAGTGGATTCCGGTCAGTCGCCATGAGAGTATTCTCTCTATTCTTCTCTCTCGGATCGTTCATGATTGTATCTGCTTTTAATTACGGGACGCGTTGCAGTCCCTGAATCATAAAACTCCGGCTCGCTGGCCCCCGGCTCCTGCAATGCACCAGCATCAGGCCCACGTAATCCCAAACGACCACAACATGACCGGAATCATGATCGAACCC
>NZ_PIZH01000438.1 GCF_002835825.1 Methanoregula sp.
GTGCAAGGATCGTGAGGGAGAGGGAATTTGCCGCATTTCCCCAGTTCAGGTCAACCGTCATGGATGCTGTTCCTGAAGAAACATACCTCGAATACCAGTCCATCTCCCCCTGGGTGATGGTATCCACGCTCATGGGCAGTATGACATCAGGCAGGACCATGTCTCCTGCCGGGGTCACCACATACCCGCCCTGTGAATCGACATCCTGTGCAGATACTCCTGGAATGAGCATGATGGCACAGACCAGGATTACGAGACCAATTCCGGATACTTTCATAGTATACCATTGAGCGGGTTTTGCTGTCCGGCTCTTAACCTTTCTAACGCATTCATCTACCAGTCCGGAAACCGGTAGACGGTTGCGTTAGAACCGTTATATCCCCCGTATGGAAACCACCTCTCGCGGACAGCCGGGGGTTGTCCCAAACTAGAGAGACCGGGTTCACCCTCGTGACGAACTATGCCGGGCCCGATCTCGCCCAAAAGGCATGATCCCCGTTCCTGTTGCACACACCCTTTGAAATTTTGGGATCATGCCTTCTTGGGTATAGCGTATGAACAGGAGGAAAAAATGATGAAACACATGAAACTCGGTGGATTCCTGGTTGTACTACTGCTGATCTCAACGACATTCATGCCGTTGGTCAGTGCAGCTGAAACAAACCAGGAGATGGCAAAGATTGCAGACAAACTCCAGGTATCCCAGGTTTCCGGGGATGAGAAGACTGGAGAATACGTTGCTACCTACAAAGTGAGTGACACTGAAACGAAAACGTATTACCTGAAAAAATACGCTGCCACCGTTGATGGAAAGGATGTAGTAAAAGTAGAGGTATACGAAAAAACACCATCAGGATCGCTTACAGCTTCATCAGAGTTTGGAAAAGATTCGTATGCCACCTATACCGGCTCGGGATGGTCAATTCACCTTGGCCCTGTTGATATGGGATTCCTGAGGAATGGCGGTACTACCGCAATTGGCGCTTTTGGCGCCTGGTTGGCTGTCACGATCGGCCTGACCGGTGGTGCTGCGCTAATCTTTGCAGCCGCGCTTGTTGGAGCGTTTATTATCGGGACGTACTTCTATACCAACGCTGATGGAAGCATGGATATCAACATCAGCGATGCTGCATTACTGTTCATCCCGATAGCTATTGCAATGCCAGGTCCCCAACCGGTACCCCTAACAATTAAAGGGATTCCCGTTATTCTACCATTATAAGAGTGAGTGACCATGGTGAAGAATAAAACCCTCCAATTTTTTTTTACGTTCGTCCTTGTAATCGTTATCTACCTGATCTCTATCCCTGCCGGTGAATTTGTTGCAGGACACGATCCCGTGGCTGGCCAGATTGTATTCTTCCTCGCTGTACTGCTGGGCATGATATTGTTCTATGGAGCCGATTTACTCTTGAAAAAGTACTCCTGAACGGATAATCAAGACAAAATCAACAAACTCCCGATCTTCTTTTTCCCGGGAACGATCCTCGCTTCCGAGGCATTGTCAACGGTATTGTGTCCAGCCGTAGGTGTCTACCGATTCCGGTTCATGCGTGTCCCTGTCATCCGGTAGACGGCTGCGTTAGAACCGTTATATCCCCCGTATGGAAACTTCCTCTCGCGGACAGCCGGGGGTTGTCCCAAAAAAGAGAGATCAGGTTCACCCTCGTGACGAACTATGCCGGGCCCGATCTCGCCCAAAAGGCATGATC
>NZ_PIZH01000439.1 GCF_002835825.1 Methanoregula sp.
CTGTAAGTGCCTTGCCTGCGAGGAAGTCCTCGGGGGGGTCGAGGTCTTCGGGTTCAACCTGATGTTCAAAACATCCATCGGCCCCGGCACCCAGCGGACGGGCTACCTCCGGCCCGAGACCGCCCAGGGGATGTTTGTGGACTTTGCCCGGCTCTTGCGGTTCTATCGCGACAAGCTCCCGTTCGGCGCCGTCCAGATCGGCAAGTCCTACCGGAACGAGATCTCTCCCCGGCAGGGCATGATCCGGCTCCGCGAATTCACGCAGGCCGAGGCCGAGATCTTCGTCCATCCCGATGAGAAGAACAGGCACCCCCGCTTCCAGAGATATGCGAACTACAGCATGCCGCTTCTCACCTTTGTCCAGCAGCAGAAGTGCGAGGATGCCGTTACCATGACCATGCAGGAAGCTGTGACCCAGGACGTAATCGCAAACCAGTACCTCGCCTACTACGTGGCCCTGACCCACGAGATGCTCGTCTCAATAGGAATAAAGCCAGAACGGCTCCGCTTCCGCCAGCACCTCCCCGATGAGCGGGCGCACTACGCAACCGACTGCTGGGACGCCGAGATCAAATCAGACCGCTTTGGCTGGGTCGAAACTGTTGGCCTTGCCGACCGTACCAATTACGACCTCAACGCCCATGCAGAGGCCAGCGGCACCCCGATGACCGTCTTCATACAGTACGCCGAGCCGCGGAAAGTTCCCCGCCGTCGCATTGTCCCGAATATGGGCGTGCTCGGCAAGCAGTACCGGGACAAGGCAAAGAAGATCTTCGCGGCCCTCGCAGAATCAATCCCTGAGAAGAACGGCGTCGATGTGGACGTAGACGGCGAGATCATCCATATCCCGCCCGACCTGTATGAAGTGAAGGACGAGATCGTGGACATCCGGGGCGAGGACATCGTCCCGCACGTTGTCGAGCCATCGTACGGCATCGACCGTATGTGCTATGCTGTGCTCGAACAGGCATACGACGAAGATGAAGCCGATGGCGAGAAGCGGACCGTCATGCGGTTCTCCCCGAAAGTAGCCCCGGTCCAGGTCGCGGTCTTCCCGCTCATGACCCGCGACGGCCTCGACACCATCGCCGACACTATCACGAAGTCGCTCCATAAAAAGGGCCTGCTCGCGGAATACGATGACAGTGGCGCCATCGGCCGGCGCTACCGCAGGCAGGACGAGATTGGGACGCCGTTTGCTGTGACGGTTGATTATGATACGAAAGAGAACAATACCGTCACGCTCCGCGACCGGGATTCGATGAAGCAGGTGAGGATTGCTATCGATAAGTTACCGGAGACGCTCGCGGCGCTGGTCGAGGGCGATGCGAAGTTTGCCGAGTTAAAATAACCATTCTCTCTTTTTACAGAATCCATAGGCGTCAACCCTCTCAAATATCGGTGAGCCTTACCACCCCCTACGGGGGTCGCTCGGGCGCCTGTCGGGCCCTCGCTGGGCTGATTACCTATAAGAAAAAGTGAAAGTCGTTGAGGCTGCCGCGGGGAGTCCTTCGGGGATTGAGTGGTTCATCAGAACCACGAGATCGAGAAGAACTATCAGGTTCTTCGAATCGGCGGCGGCAGAACATCACAACCGGGGGTATGGGGGCATCAGCCCCCATCATTGTTTTCATTAAAACTTCATTTTCTCCCTGCACCCCCCTCCTTCTTACTTGTCTCTTATAACCCTCTTACGCTGCCGCCGAAGAGG
>NZ_PIZH01000440.1 GCF_002835825.1 Methanoregula sp.
CAACCCTTGCATCGCCGGACCAGGATACGGTCAGCGGGAATCCCGGTTCATTCACCCAGGTAAAAACCCGGGAGAATTCGGCATGGGAATATACCTGGTATACCTCCGGTCTCAAACTGGATGCCGGGTCGTATACGGTCTACGCGGTGACGAAGCCGGAAACAATTGACCAGTTCAACGACCTGACAACCTATGGCACGACGAAAATCATCCACAAAAAACCCTTCATCGCTACCGCGATCTCCCCAAAGCCGGTCCTGAAAGGACAGCCGTTTACGGTCAGCGGCTCTGCAGAAGGCGACCCGCCCGCAGTCCAGCTCTGGATACTCGGCACCAACTTCTTCTCCCTCGTAACCGTCCCGGTCGATCGTGAGGCGAACTATACGTTCACTGCGGATGCAGAGTACTCCAATAAGCTTGCAGCGGGTGACTATTACCTCATCGCGGAGCATTCGATGGCGGACAACCGGTTCGACTTCACCTTTGACGGGCAATCGGTTATCGCCACGCAGGACAACAAGAACACGGTCCTCTTTAAGGCCAGGGGCCCGGGCAGCCTGCAGGGAAAGGATGCGGCAGATGCGCTCGTCTTCGCCCTGAGTGAGAACGAACATGGGAACGAGACGTATGCACGGGACACCCATGCAATCGTAGCGTTCACGGTCAATGAGACAGGAAACGCCCCACAGCGGGCACAACCCGTTGCAGCCGCTTCGGTATAACAACAGGCCCCACCGGCCCTGAGTCCACAGGTCGCATAAAGCTGGCAGCGGGCAGTTCATTCCCTCCTTTTTCCCCCTGCCGGAAATACCTGGCCAGTGATTCCCAATGTTTTTATATTGTAAATGTTAATACATTTACATATGTTCCTGCCCACGAATGAGAAACAGTTCGGGTTCTGGAAGATGCGCCGTTCCGGGATGCAGAATATCTCCATTGCCAACGCACTCGGGATTACCCGACAGGGAGTCTCCCAGGCACTCCGCGTGATGGACGAGAAGATCGAGGCCTCGCTCCGGGAGATGGCAAAGGCAAACCGCATCCAGATCGAGGGGATCGATGTGGAGAAAGGGGTGCTCTTTGGGAAATCCATACCGTTCCAGACCAATGCCTACATCTTCGTCTCCGAGAAGCACGGCATGCAGGTCTGGTACGAGCATGACGGCGACTGCGGGGCGTGCGACGAATACACGCAGTGCATCGAGTTCATCTGGGACTTTGCCTCCGAACTGGGGATCAAGATCGAGAAAACTGCCGACCCGACAAAAATGGCAGAGGAACTGCTCGCGAAAATCCGGGCGGGATCGCAATGACCCGCATAGCGGAAATTGCTGAGAACTGGTTGGGCCTGTGCCGGAAACCCCCGGTGGTCCGGACAGTGCATGCAGATTTTATTCACCTGCCCGAAAACGCCCATGAGCGTCTCCCAGGAGGCGGAAGCGGTGGATCAGGCACAATTCGCCGGGGGATCGGGGCTGCATTCTCCGGGATGCGGATCCTGAACCGGAACCGGCAGCTCCTCTGGTTCGGGCTCCTTACCGGGCTGGTGCTGGCCGGAAATGCTGTCGCCGAGGGAGCGTTCTGGTATATCAACAGGACCCTGCAACCGGATATCATCGGATATTATGCCCAGGACTTTTTCCTTAACTTTGCAACACTGTTCTGCCTGTTGCTCCTACTGGCGGGCCTTGTCTTAAGCCTCACTTCA